>JAEWXD010000053.1 GCA_023396045.1 Bacillota bacterium
GGTCTTGAAAACCAGTGATGCCGCACGGCACCGGGGGTTCGAATCCCTCTCTCTCCGCCATATTGCATCATGGAGAAGTACCCAAGAGGCCGAAGGGGCTCCCCTGCTAAGGGAGTAGGGTGGGTAACTGCCGCCCGGGTTCAAATCCCGGCTTCTCCGCCAGAATACCTTGTAATTTATGTGTTACAGGGTTTTTTATTTGCAAAAATACAGGGGATAGCAAAATTAAAAATGGTGAAAATTGGTTAAAAATTGCTTTCTATTTCACTACCTATTTCACTACTTGCAATAGAAGTAATCGTTTAAATATAGATTTTTTATAAAAATAAAAGTAGAACGCTTGTTCTGTTTTTGTAATCGTGATATAATCTAATTGCTCCATCGTGTTCGGAGCAAAACCCGGACTTTGCCGTCTGGGTTATTTTATTGCATTAAAAAAGACCGGCATCTCTGCCGGCCCTTTTTGCTATTCCACTTCCGGCAAGCCCGCTAAGCTTGTAAGTAAGCTGAGCACTCCCGCCGGTAGGGAAGCGATAGATGGCTGCAGCGGCTATCACTGCAATGGCAGCCGCCTGCTTGCCTGCACTTTGCTCTATGCTTCTGCCGGCTTTGTCCATAGCGCCGTCTATTTGGTTGGCACTGTCTGCGATTTGACTTAACTCCTCCTGCGCCTGTGCCACTGCACTGCCCAGGTCGTCTGCTACCAGCCTCACCGCTACGGTGAGTGCTCCTATATCGGCCATGTGTTACCTCCTTGTTTTGTGTAATTAAAAAGCTTTTAAGCAAATTGATTAAAAGCTTGGTGTGTTCATTCATCTGAATTCGAGTCTTTTTTACCTTTATAATATCCAAACCCCAATCTGCCAATGGCACCGAATGCAATTTTCATAAAGTCCAAAAGCAAAACCGGACTGTCTTTAAGGGTAAAGACCAATATTAATATAAAATTCCTAGAACGATTGCATAAATTAACTCATGTTGTCGTATTTTTTGTGCGTTTTCAAACAAACGCTTGTCCATTTCCTCTTCATGTTTCAGACGTTGTGCGTCTAAATCTATAATTTTACTTATATGCTCAGATTCTATCTTTTTTACCATCTCAAGCTGTGGGGAAATGGGCGCTATCATGGAAATACTAGAAAGATACGCCAATATGGTTTTTCCCCCGGACCGTTTTCAAGGCATCCAGAGCTTTCTGCACTTCGGCGGGGACGATACTATCAACGGGAATGTTATCTCCGTCTTGTTCCATTGTTTTTCTCCGGGTTGATTAATAATTCGTTGTACAAGGTTTCGCCAATTAAATCTATATATTGCAGGTGCGTTTTGTAAGATAGGCTCGTGCATTAAATTGATTCAGCTTTTGCGGTTTTCCTTTGGGTAGCTTGTGAATATAGGCTTTTTTTGGCGTATAATTTTTCTGCTTTTTGCATATTCAGCACATCCTCCGGCACTAAGCCGCTCAGTGTACGTACCATTTGTGCTGCTTCCATTTCGTTAACCGGCAAACTCCTGCTGAAGCTGATTTGTATATCTTCAGTATCCGGGACCGATATACTTTTAAGCCTTACGGCACCACACACCAGCCCCAAACGCTGGCGTAAGCCCTCCTCAAACTTTGTGTAGGCTGCTCTCTCGTCCCTTAGCTTTTTGCTGTAGCAACTAAGGCAAACAGTAAACCCAAAACCCAGCTTATTATGTGTGCGCCTTGATGTGTAATCATCCTGCGTTATCATACATTGACGATTTTAAAAAACTGTGCAATACTGTCTATAAAATAACTCGTATTTTTAGGAGCATTATATGAAAAACACAGTTTTGCGCCTCTTGCACGAGAGCTATCGTAAGCAAGAAACGCTAGAGGCAAGCGCACAAAACAAAATCTATGTGGCGGGCAATTCTTTTGCCGCTTTCCAAATAGAAATCACAGCCAAAGAGGATACATTGCTCATGTTGGGCGATTGTTATGAGGATAGATTGAGTCGCCCCGCAAGAATCCGCCTTGCCATAGAAGCGGGGGGGCTGGATTTTCAACTCTATGCCGTAGAATGTGTTAATGGTTTTGCAGATCCTCTGCCCGCAAGGCGCAGTATCATGCTCATAAAAGAGCAGCCTGCCTATATTTTTGCTGTTGCCAGAACAGGAGAAACAGTGCCCTATACTGTGGCGAGGGTCAGTTTATACTGTGTTCACGAAAATAAAGAAAACTTTGTACAGCAAGCAGAAATAGAGTGTGTTCCATTGGGCTTCTCTTTTGCAAAGCCGTGGCATTATGTAAATAAAATTGATTTATGGCAGCACCCCACCTGCATTGCCCGCTATTATGATGTGGAGGAATATAGCGATGCGCACTTTGCCATACTGGAACAATATGTGCAGGCATTGGCATGGCTTGGGCAAAAAAGCGTGAGTATCATAGCCTCGCATACGCCTTGGGACGGCCAGCGCAGAGCCCTTGCCAAACAGGGTCCGGCTCCCAATCTTTTTGAAAGTCAAATGGTTCGCATTACCAAAACAGAAAATCATCTTTTTTTTGATTTTTCCGTGATAGACAGATACATCGCCCTTTGCCAAGCATACGGTATAGATGATGAGTACGAAGTTTTTGGCTTATGCGGCGCATGGACGGAACGTATATTGCTGCGCGCCAAAGAAAACGACCGCTATATCTACCTTACAGACAGCGAAATTGATTTGTATATAGAGGCCCTTTACAGGCATTTTCAAGTAAAGGGTTATTTGGCAAAAACCGTTATCTGCGCAGACGAACCCAATGATAAAGAACATTTTACGCAGGATTTAAACCGCATACGCAGATTGGCGCCTGGTTTTTGTTTTAAAGCGGCTCTGGATAATCCCACATTTGCAGATAGTTTTGACGGCGACTTGCAAGTTATCGTGCCTTCGTTTTTTACCGCTTGTAGTCGTTTAATACAACTGCAACAACTTTCTATAGAAAAAACATGGTATATCTGTTGCGGACCCGATCGTCCCAACAGCTTTATTAGCAGCCGTCCGGCAGAAATTCGCTCCCTTGCGTATCTTAACGAGCTGTTTGATTTTCAAGGTATTTTGCGATGGGCCTTCACCGCTTGGACGGATGAACCCTATACAAACGGTAGGGCGGGCATGTGGGAAAGTGGAGATACCTACCTTATATACCCCGGCAAAGGCGGAAAGCCTGTATACTCCCTTCGCTATTATCAACTGCGCCGCATGATAGAGGATTTGCAGCTCTTGCAGCAAGTGCAGAATAAGCGGCAATACATAGACAAAATTTGGTATATCCAAAGCCCGGCCGATATCACTTGGGCAGATTGGAAGGTGCAGGGCGAACATTTGTACAGCGAAAATATGGCTGATTATGATGCCTGCCGTTTGGAAATGATACAAGAAATACAGGAGCAAGCATGAATATTCTTTTGATTGATGATGAGCGTATGGAGCGGGAGGGTATTATTTTTCTCAGCCGCCGTTTGCATGGTCCCTTTACCTTCTATCAGGCAAGAAATGGACGGGAGGGTTTGGACTGCATGCAGAAGACCCCCATAGATATCGTGATTGTGGATATCAAAATGCCCGTTATGGGTGGCTTGGAGTTTTTAGAAAAGGCTACAAAACTTTACCCGCATACAAAATGTATCATATACAGTGCGTACAGTGAATTTGAATATGCAAAAGAGGCCATCAACTTTAATGTTCTGCATTATATCGTAAAACCTGTAGAAGAGGATGAGTTCTATTCTGTGATGAACAGAGTTATAGAAACTGTTCAAAAAGAAAAACAACAGACCCGCCATGAAATCATGCGCCGTGCCATTCGCAGTTTGGCTTTAACGGAGGAATATGCACTTGCCGCAAAAAACTTGCGTGGCATATCTGTGCTGTTGTTTTTGGAGCATCCTGTGCTCGGCAATCATTTTGAACAAATGACAGAGCTTACAAAGGGCGTGTTTGCAGATTGTGAAATTTTTGTAGAAAACGAGCAGGAGTGCATCGTTGTATTAGAGCAAAATCCTAAGGATTTAAAGTCTTTGCTGCAAAAATGGATGGCGCTTTTAAGCAATGCTTTGGGCACGGGCTGCCAGGCTATGGTGAGCTCCGTGTTTTCTGATTATGAGGAGATGAAATCCACCCTACAGCATGCCAGAAAACATATGAATGCAGGTTTTTTTACAAAGCAAAATGCCATCGTTTTTGCAGACGAAGCCAAAAATGCTGCATATGTAGATTACTTCGGCCAAATAGACCCCAATGATTTGCAGCGCAACGACACTGCAGAACGTGTGGCCGGCATTTTGCAAGCACTCGACAATGCAGAAACCTACAGCAATTTTTATACCAAATATTCCCTCATCAAACGCATAGAACAAGTGGTGAATTATGTTGAGCCGAATTTGATAGAGCAGATGTTGGCAGCGCGTAATTTGAACGAGCTCAAAGAAGTTGCGGAGGCCATCATTCGACAAAGTCCGCGCAAAAGCGATCCTGTGGAAGCCGCTAAAGACTATATCCATCAATATTATAGAAATGATATCTCCATAGAGGATATTGCAGAAAGCGTGTTGCTTACAGGCAACTATCTTTGTGCTTTGTTTAAAAAAGAAACGGGCAGCACCTTGGTTTCTTATTTAACGGAATATCGCATGCAGACGGCAAGGCGTTTGGTTGCAGAAACAAGTATGAAATACAGCGACATTGCAAAACAAGTGGGCTATCGCAATCCGTCTTATTTTAACATGGTGTTTAAAAATTATTTTGGTTGCACACCTTCAAATTATCGGGCAGGCGAAAGATGAAAGGATTAAACAAACGATCCATACTGATTGGCCTCTTGCTGTTTGCTGTTCCTTTTTTGATGTTTGGCTATTTTTCTTATTCAGAGCTGATAAATAAACAGGAATTGCAGCTGCGCAAGGGATACGAGCATAGTGTGGAATATATACAATACAATTTGGATTCTGCTGTGCATGAAGTTAAACACCACTTGATTTTTATAAGCAAAAATCCTATTTTGCAAGACATTTTATCCGGCAAAATTAAGAACACAACACAAATACCTTTGCTGCTTAGTAATAATGTAGAACCCTATATTTGGTACCACATCACCTCTACCCGCAGTATGATGCGAAATCTTACCATTTATTCTAAAAAGCCCTATAATGTAGGTAAGTTTTTGCGTTCGGAACAAGATGTACTACCCTTTTTACCTGCAGCTTTTCAAGATGTGAAGTATGCTGGCGGTTTGGTTTCTTTAAACGATAAGCTCTGCTATGTGCAGCGAATATATAGCGCTGTACCCACACAAAGCTTGGGGCTCATTATTTGTGAAGTGGATGTAGATAAATTGCTGCGCAATAATATACACGAAGAAAAAGAAATCGGCTTTTCTGCAGCACTTGCGGATTCCTTGATTCGCAAGCGAGAATCCTCTGCATACGGGCCGTTTATTACCGTACAGAAAGTAAGTGAGCAAACCGGCCTTGTGTTTAGTCTATATATACCTTCTTATCAGATCAAAATAGAAACCAAATCCATTGTGATAGCTGTACTGATAGGTCTGGTGTTTTTAACAACGGTTTATTTGTTGCTTATGTGGCGTGTACAGGTGCTTGAAAATCAAGTGGAGCAAGAGCATAATAAATGGGAAAGAATGCGCCTTAAAGCTTTGCAGGCACAGATGAACCCTCACTTCTTATACAACACACTTTCCATGATCAATTGGAAAGCAAAATATTCCGACACGCCGGAAATCAGCAAAATTACCACGCTCATATCCTCGTTTTACCGTACTGCACTTAATCGAGGGCGGGATGATATACGTTTGCAGGAAGAATTGGAAAACACTCGCAATTACCTGGAGCTCAAACATATAATGATGGATGGCATATTTACGTACCAAATCGACTGCCCGGAAAATATTGCCGATAGACGCATTGTAAACTTTATTTTACAGCCTATTGTTGAAAACGCTTTGGTACACGGCATTGCTCCTAATGGCGAGGGTCATGTGTCGGTAGTTGCACGTCAGGATGGCGAGGATATTTTAATTAGCGTTATAGACAATGGTGCCGGTATGGTACAAGAGCAATCTTTGCCTCAAACGAAAAAAGACGGCTATGGCATCTATAATATAGATGAGCGTATTAAGCTTCTTTGCGGCCAAAACTATGGTGTTAAAATCATGCCGGCAGAGCATGGTACGCATGTGCTTATACGTGTAAAACAACCTGTATCTTAATATATTGATAGAAATATGAATTATTTATCATTTTGTATGTTAGTCCGCTTTTGTATAATAAAGATAATCAAAGCTACAGTAGTAGCAAAATAGGAGGACTAAGCATGAAAAACAGATTTTTTGCACTTGCATTGGTATTCTGCATGTTATTGGCTATGGCAGTTATACCCGCTCATGCCGAAACAGGCGAAAAAGTTAAAATACGCCTTGTTTATTGGAATGAAGAAAAAACTATGAAGGCTTTCCTTGATTTAGCACAAGAAAAGCTTCCCCACATTGAATTGGAATATCAATTTATTCCCGTAGACCAAATTGACGGCACTATCAATACCCAGTTGCAAGCAGGCGAAGGCCCCGACATTTTGCATAACGGGCACAGCGTTCCTGCCATTAAAGCAGGTTATCTCCTGCCGTTGGATGATCAGGAATTCATCAATAACTATTCCAAAGAGAGTATTGACGCTTTGCGTGTAGATGGCAAAATTTATGGTGTTCCCGGTGTGGGTTGGTATGAAGGCATGTTCTTTAACAAAGAAATCTTTGAAAAATATGGCTTAACACCACCTAAGACCTTTGCCGAACTGATGAATATCCATAAAGTGCTTAAAGAAAACGGCGTTAAACCGCAAGCTATGGGTGCAAACTCTTGGGAACCCATGATGAAGAGCACATTGGGTCTTGCCGTATGCGATTGGTTAATGAAAACCGAAGAAGGCAAACAATTTGACTACAGCATTAAAGAAGGCACAGGCAAATTCGAAGGTTCCGCATTAAAAGGCATCATCGAAACATGGTCTCAATATATCAAAGATGGCTATATTACTCCTGATATGCTCGAAGTAAGCTATGACAATGCATTGGTAGAATTTGCTTCCGGCAAAGCTGCTATGTGGGAATCCGGCCCTTGGGCAGTTGCAGCTATAAAAGAAACCAACCCTGATCTTAAATTTGATATGTTCCCCTTTGTAGGCACAGAGGAAGGCGAAAGCTGGTTAATCGGCGGTTCCGGTGTTACATTCGGTGTTAACGCATCCAGCAAACACAGCAAGGAAGCTTTAGAAGTTTTAGCACTTATGGCTACACAAGAAGGCCAAATCGCTTTGTTAAAAGGCAGCGAAGGCTCCAACAGCTACCTTAAAGGCGTACAAATGGAATTACCCGAGTTCTATGCTTCTGCAGCAGAAACTTTGAATGCTAACCGTGTATATTGCCCATGGTTCATTTGGGGCGACGGCAACGGCGCTTATATTGAAACTTATGGTAAAGGTCTACAAGAATACTTGCAAAACGCTAAAGATATTGATACCGTTTTGCGTGAAGTAGATGAAAAAGTATTCGCAGAACACGCACAACAATAACTTAAGATCTATACAATTCGAGGGGCTATAACGACGTTATAGCCCCTTCCTATACCAAAGAGAGGAAGGTGTGTATGAAA
>JAEWXD010000057.1 GCA_023396045.1 Bacillota bacterium
AAGCAAAGGAATTATTGCAACTTGTTAAATTTGTAGTATGCTCTCGGTTTGGTGATTTTTCTAAAAAAGCCACAGAGCTTACTGAACAAGGGGCAAAAGTATATTCTCTTACTACCAAAGCATTGGATATATCTTCTACCCAAATTCGAAATGATATAGGGCAAGGCATAGAATCAAGTAGTTTGGATATTCCTGTATTGGAATATATTTATTGTTGTAATTTATATAGTGCTAAAATTTTACCACCAATTTTTATAGAGTACGTTTTAAAATTAAGCACATTAATCAATCAAAAGCGTTTGGCTCATTCTTTAAGTGTAGCCTATACGGCAAGAAAATTAGCGCGCATACATGGTTTAGATGAAATTTTAGCGTCAACTGCAGGTTTGCTGCATGATTGTGCTAAAGCAATGCCCATTGCAACCATGCAAGAGATAGCAAATAATAATCACTTACTTTTAGATACTGGAACTTTTAATACTTCACTTATTCATGCACCTATTGGTGCAGAAATTGTAAAACATTTTTTTTGCGTAGATAATACGGATGTTTATGAAGCTGTGGCCTATCATACTACAGGCATGCCGGGTATGAGCGAACTTTCTAAGTGTGTTTTTTTGGCAGATAAAATTGAGCCTACACGTAGCGCATACGCAATGTTAAATGAAATTCGCGAATTTGCAAAGATTGATTTAACGAAAGCGATGTTATTAAGCATAAAAAGTACAAAAGATTACTTGCAAACTTTAAATAAAACCCTACATGTGAATACTATTCGCTTGTTGGAAACAATCGAACCCAAAGTTAAGAAAGGAAATGAAAATGGAAGGTAAAGAATTGGCAATTAAAATTGCAAAAATATTATATGATAAAAAGGCATTGGATATTGATGTACTGGAGGTACAACATAGAACTGTTATTACAGACTTTATGGTTATTGCCAGTGGTAGAAGCTACCCACAAGTTCGTTCTTTAATGGATGAAGTAGAAGACCAGCTTGCAAAAGAAAACTTGTTTCCCAACAAAAAAGAAGGTATGCAAGAAGCTCGTTGGGGCGTGCTGGATTATAACTATGTTATGGTGCACATTTTCCATAAACAAGATAGAGATCATTATAAATTAGACGCTCTATGGTCTGATGCAAAAAATAAAATTGACCCAGGCTTTGAAAATGACGAAGAATAAATTTCAATATAAAAAAGAAGCTATGCTTTGCATTATAGTGCTTCTATTGGCGCTGGTTATATTTGCAGCTTCTAAATTATATTATGCTAATAAGAAGCCTGTTTCGCAAGTTGAAGTATATGTACAAGGTAGCTTATATAAGGTTTTGGATATTATAGAAGGTAATACTTTTGATATTGTTCAAAACGATCGAAAAAACACACTTGTTTTCACAAAAAATGGAGTGAAAATGCTTCACTCCAATTGTGATAACCAGCTTTGTTTAGAACAAGGCGAAGTTAATTTTGATAATTACGCCAATCGTGTATTGGGTACAGATATCATTTGCCTTCCAAACGCGGTTGTATTGCGTTTAAAGCTTCAAAATGCTTCCGATGCGCCTGATTTTTAGAACATTTTAGGCAATGCGCCAGCACCAAGTAATTGTAATATAATGACTACAATTCCTAATGCAAATAAATAAATAGAAAACCAATGTAAAGAAACTTTATGAATTAGTTTCAGCATATAATGTATTGCTATCCAGCCACTAATTGCTGCAGCTATCATACCCAATAGAGTAGGGAGTAGGTTCAACTGAGCCAAGTATCCCTGCTCTATTGCTTTTTTACCCTCATACAATAAACTTCCCACAATGGCAGGGGCACTCATCATAAAAGAAAACTTTGCCGCTTTCTTTTTGTCTAAGCCAGTCATAATGCCACCGAAAATAGTGGAACCGCTTCTGCTTATACCGGGCAGCAAGCCTAATATTTGACTGATACCCATAGAAATAGCATGTTTATAATTTACTTCTTCTTTAGAAATATTGTTTTTGCTTTGTTTTTCGCTTAGTATCAGCAATAGTCCAGTTACAATAAAGGAGCAGCCTAAAAATCTGCCGGTTTCAAAAATGTCAATGATTTTTCCCAAGCCCAATACTGCTAATAAAGCAGGTAATGAGGCAATAAATAGCAATAATAGTGTTTTGGACTTAAATGGGTTTTTTAATATATTTAACCAATCTTTCCAAAAAGCAATGAGTACAACAAACAATGTACCAACATGCAGCAAAATGTCAAAAATAATGTATGTTCCTGTAGCGTCATTTACGCCTAATGCGCTTCTTAGAAGTAGTAAATGGCCACTAGATGAAATAGGCAAAAACTCAGCCAATCCTTGTACAATGCCTAATAATATACCTTGAATAATTGTCATGTTAACTCCTTGGTTGTAAAATAAAGCCTATCATTCCCTTGCCGGTATGTATACCAAGCACAGGGCTTAATGAAGCGAAGTAAAGCTTATGCACATTAAATTTTTCTTGTACATGGTTAGCAAATTCTTTTGCTTCTTCTTCTACCATACCATGCACAATATATACATCTACTTCTTGGTCTTTGTAGCGTTCATATGTTTTTTCTAACATAAGTCTTTTGGCTTTTTGTATCCCCCTGCCCTTTGCAAAGGTTTCATATACACCGTCATCATTAACATATACAATAGGCTTAATGTTCAGTAGGCTACCAACTACACCCTCTACCATGCCAATACGACCACCTTTACGCAAGTATTCTAAGGTTTGCACAACAAAAATTCCTTGTTGTTTGCTGCGTACTTGGTGAATAATTTGAATTGTTTCTTCAATACTCTTGCCCTGCATTAATTTTTCGTGGGCTAAAAGCACTAATAAGCCTAAGCCGCCGGCAAGTGTTTTACTGTCTACAACATGGATATTCAGCCTATCTACAAAACTTTCAGCAACAATATTTACCATGTTAAATGTACCGCTTAGACCGCTACTCATACTGATATGTAAAATATTCTTATATCCTTCCTGCAAAATGTTTTCATAGCAAGATTCTACATCTTCAGGAAGTGGCAAACTTGTAGATGGTATTTCTTTTTCCATTAAAGCATATACTTGCTCATCGGTAATTTCAATTCTGTCCCTATATTCTCTGGTACTGCTGATAATACGCAAAGGAACAACACGGATATTTAATTCTTCTATCATTTTCGCCGTTAAATCGCAACTGGAGTCAGTTACAATAATGGTGTTATTCGGCAACATAGGAACGCCTCCTTTTATTTGTTGGTAATTACTTCAACTAATTTTTTAAAAATAGGGTGTGGGTGGTTTGGACGGGAAACATATTCACAATGGTAAAGGCATGCTACATAGAAAGGGTGGCCTTCGAGCACATAACATTCTGCGTAATTTCCTTCTTGGGCAATTGCTGCTATTTTAAAGCCTTTTTCTGCCAGTGCTTGGTTATAGTCAGTTACAATTTCATATCGGTTGCAATGGCGCTCATGAGCAACAGTATTATTGTAAATACTTTCCAAAAATGGATGGATAATGTTAATTCTTTTACTGCCACAACGTGCTGCGCCACGGCTATCATTATCACACACGCGGCTTTCTGGTATTTTAGCGGTTGGTGTGCTGGTTTGCGGATTAGATTCTAATGTGTTGGCGTCTGCATAACCTAATAGGTTACGCACGGCTTCTGCAACGGCCAATTGCATTCCAAAACCAATGGCAACGAAGGGAACATTTTCTTCTCGTGCAAATTTGGCAGCTAAAATAATACCTTCGGTACCTTTTGCGCCATACCCTCCCGGTGCTAAAATAGCGTCGTAAACAGAAAGTTTTTCTTTATAGTTATTATCATTTAATTCTTCAGAATCTACCCAATGAATGTTTACTTTACATTTGTTTGCTGCACCTGCATGATATAAAGCTTCCATACAAGATAGATATGCATCTTTCAGCGATACATATTTACCAACAATGGCAACATCAACTTCTTTTTCGGGATTCTTAATATTGTATACAAATTTTTGCCAATCAGAAAGGTCTGGAGTTCGTTTTTCTATATTCAAAACATCACATACAATATCTGCAAAATTTTCTTTTTCCATTAAAAGTGGTACGTCGTATAAAGAGTCTGCATCTACGTTTTGCACAACACAATTTGTGCGAACATTGCAGAATAAAGCAATCTTGTCTTTTGCACTTTCAGGAATAGGGGAAGTACATCTGCAAACAATAATATCGGGTTGAATGCCAATGGAACGCAATGTTTTAACACTGTGTTGTGTAGGTTTTGTTTTTAATTCGCTGGCTGCATTGATATAAGGCAATAATGTTACATGAATAAAACAGCAGGAATCTTTTGGTAAATTGCGTTTTAATTGCCTTGTTGCCTCAAAATAGGGAGAAGATTCCATATCTCCAACGGTACCGCCAATTTCTACAATTGCAATATCTGCATCGCTGGTATCTGCTGCAGCAATAATTTTTTCAATAATTTCATTGGTTACATGAGGTATAACCTGCACTGTACCACCTTTATAATCACCACGCAATTCTTTTTGCATGATGGAACGGTGAATTTTACCTGTGGTAACGCTGGCTTGCCCACTTAAGTTGCAACCCAATATACGCTCATAGTGGCCTAAATCTAAGTCTGCACAAGTGCCGTCTTCTGTTACAAAAGTTTCGCCATGTTGTAATGGGCTTAATAAACCGGGGTCTACATTGTAGTATGGATCCAGTTTCTGCATAGAAACCTTAAAACCACGAGATTTTAATAAACGGCCCAATGATGCGGCGGTTATGCCCTTGCCCAAAGATGAAACCACACCGCCAGAAACAAAAATATATTTTCTTTCCATAACTACTCCTTTAAGCTAAAAATCTCTCTAAAGTATACCATATATAGGTTATGTAG
>JAEWXD010000061.1 GCA_023396045.1 Bacillota bacterium
AAATAGGTGATTTGTTGTTTGCTGTAGTAAATGTAGCAAGGCTATTAAAGGTTGATGCGGAATTGGCATTACATTTAGCTGTTGATAAATTTGTTTTGCGATTCAAAACCATGGAAAATCTAGTAAAAAATGATAAAAAATCCCTAAATCACTTGACTTTACAAGAATTAGATGTATACTGGAATATAGGGAAAGCTGTTCTAAAAGGATAAGTTTTCTAAAAAAACACAATTGTTTTTATTTTAGGAGGATTCACATGAATAAAGCAGAATTAACAGCTCTTATTGCTGAAAAAACAGGTTTAACAAAAAACAAATCCGAAGAAGCTCTCAAAGCTGTATTGGATTCTATTACTGAAGCTTTGGTAAAAGGCGACAAAGTTCAAATCGTTGGTTTCGGTTCTTTTGAAGTTAAGGAACGCGCTGCTCACCAAGGCCACAACCCACACACTGGCGACAAAATTACAATCCAAGCTTCCAAAAAACCTGCTTTCCATGCCGGTAAAGCTTTAAGAGACGCTGTTAATAAGTAGTCATATAGAAGACCTTCGGGTCTTTCTTTTTTTGGCAATACTTGTTATACTTTCTATATAATAAAAACAATCAGGTGCATTATGAGAATTGACAAATATTTAAAATTAACACGTATTATTAAACGTAGAACCATTGCCAATGAGGCTTGTGATGCTGGCCGCGTGCTCGCCAATGGCAAAGCCGTTAAAGCCGGTTACGAAGTAAAAATTGGTGATATTATAGAAATTGGTTTTGGTAATAAAACTGCTAAATATAAAGTATTACAAGTAAAAGAAGTAGTGCGTAAAGAAGAAGCAGATTCTATGTACGAGGTACTGTAGTGAAAACCTGTGCCATTATCGTAGCAGGCGGTTCCGGTAGCCGTATGCAAATTGAAAAAAATAAGGTTTTGTTGTATATAGATGGCATTAGTGTCATTTGTAAAACGCTGCAGGCCTTTTCTGCTATGAATCAAATTGTATTGGTTGTGCGCCCTTGTGATCAGGGGGAAATTGTGCAAGAAATTCAAAAGAACCATATATCCATGCATAACATACAATTTGCCTATGGTGGTGCAACACGTGGGGAGTCTGTACAAAATGGCTTACAACTTGTGCAAGATTGTGATATTACCCTTGTGCATGACGCTGCACGCCCCTATGTAGAAAAACAGGATATAGAACGTGTTATTGTACAAGCTAAAGAACACGCTTGTGCCATTTTGGCAAGCCCTGTGAACGATACCTTAAAAAAAGCAAATGATACCTTAGAAATTGTACAAACTGTGGATAGAACCAATATGTATGCAGCGCAAACACCACAGGCGTTTCATACAAATCTGCTTAAAGAAATCTATGCAGAGGCCCAAAAACAAAACCTGCAAGCTACAGACGATGCAAGTTTAGCTGAACGTTTAGGTTACAAAGTAAAAATTGTACCTGCTACTTCTAAAAATATTAAAATAACCAGACCGGAGGACATTGTGCAAAATTATAGAGTTGGCCATGGCTTTGATGTACATAAGCTCGTAGAAAATAGAAAATGTATACTTTTTGGGGTAGATGTACCTTATGAAAAAGGTCTTCTTGGCCATAGTGATGCAGATGTAGGTGCCCATGCTCTTATGGATGCCATGCTCGGTGCTGCTGCCCTGGGGGATATTGGTACTCATTTTCCAGACAATGATATGCATTACCACAATGCAGACTCTATGTTACTACTTAAAAAAGTACAGGAGCTATTACAAAGCAATGGCTTTCAAGTTTTGCAATTAGACTGCACCATTATTGCGCAAGTGCCAAAACTGGCACCTTATATACAGCAAATGCGCCAAAATATAGCAGATGTATTGCAAATCTCTTTGCATTGCATTAATGTAAAAGCCACCACTACCGAAAAACTTGGCTTTACCGGCCGTGGAGAAGGCATAGCGGCAGAAGCTGTATGTATGATTCAGGGGGATGCTTTATGCAATTTATAGCCTTGGGCAATGCAGGGCCTTACCCCAATGCAGAGGGGGCTTGCTCTTCTTATCTTGTAAAAACCAAAGAATCTACTTTGCTGTTTGACTGTGGCACGGCTACTTTGGCAAGGCTTGTGAAAGTAATTGACCCTTGCACATTAGATGCCATTTTTATTAGCCATTGGCATGCAGACCATTGTTCAGATTTATTTGCACTTTCTTATCTTTACCAATTTCAATTGCCACAAGGCAAAAAAATAAAACTTTATACCATTGCTTCGCCAAGTTCCATGCTTTACCAGGAGGCATGCCGTAATCCATACTTTGATATGGAAAATATCGTTGAAAACCAAGTACTGCAAATCAAAGATGCACAAATTACTTGCGGTAAAGCCATACACCCCGCACCAACCTTAATGTTTGCTTTGCAGGCAGAAGATAAAAAATGGGTATATTCTGCCGATACCAACTATTTTGAAGGCATTGTAGATTTTTGTAAAAATGCAGATGTACTTATCTGTGACGCTTGTTTTTTGCATAAGCAGTGGGCAGAAAATAAGCCGCATCTTTCTGCAAAACTGGCAGGCCAAATTGCAAGAGAAGCAACAGTAGGGCATTTGTATTGTACACATATATCTCCCATGGGCAATGCGCAGCTTATTTTTTATGAAGCTTTTGCCGAATATCCTAAATCTTCTGTAATAGAAACAGAAAAATGTTATATTCTATGAGTTTGTTTTGCAAGAACTATCCCTTTATTTTTGTGTTAGGTGCTATACTTGGTATCGTTACAGGCTACCGTATGGATCAGCCTGTTTTGTTATGCATAGGTTTGTGTATTAGTTTGGTATTTGTGATTGTTTATCAATATACGCAAAAACAAATGGGGGCGGTGCATGCGGTGTTGTTCTTCTTTTTATTTGCTGTTTATACTTTTTTGCGTATACAAACCCCGGCGATAGATGGAAATGCGGCACAGTTTCAAGGCACCGTGTATGGTGCTGTGCGCACTACCGAACATAGAACAAAATTTGTGATCAGCAATATCCAAAAAGAAGGGCAAGCCTTGCAAGGCAAAGCCTATATCAGTGTGCGCAATTCGGTCCTTGGGGAAATAGAGTTGCAGAATGGTATGCAAATTTCTTTTGTTGGTAAAGAATATGCGCCAAGTCGACCAAATAGCAAATATGCTTTTGATTTTTTTGGTTACTTAAAACAGCAAAATATAGCCCATGGCATTGCAAACATTAAAAATATACAAGTGCTTTCAAAAAATGATATGGGGGATAGAGCCTATCAGGTGCGGCAAACGCTACAAGCTATTTTTGCAGAACATATGGGTAAGGAAAATGCAGCGCTTGCAAGTTCTTTATTGTTTTCGCACAAAAGTGCAGATGCAGAGGAACTTAGGGAATTGTTTCAAAACTTGGGCATTGCGCATTTGTTTGCTGTTTCTGGCTTGCATATATCCATATTGGAGGGTGCGCTGTTTGCTTTGTTAAAGCGCCTATCTGTGCCTAAAGTATACAGGGTAGTGCTTACCAGCGTGTTTATGCTCGCTTATGCTTGGCTTTGTGGATTTTCTGTGGCAACGCAAAGGGCGTTTTTTATGTTTGTATTATTGCATGGGGCAAATTTATGTAAACGCCCTTCTCAAAGCTTGGTTGCATTGGCGTGGTCTGCTATTTTAATTTTGCTCATCAATCCTTTTGCTTTGTTTACAGCCGGGTTTGCATTCTCATTTGGTGCAGTGCTTGGCATTTTGCTCATAGGTAAAGTATTTGCAAAATATATAAGCGATTTTATGTGGCAACATTTTCGTTATAGGCATTGGGTGCAACAAGGCATACAGGCATTTTCTATGGTTCTTGGCGCACAGGTTGGGGTATTGCTTCCTACAATGTACTATTTCGGTAGTATTTCTTTGCTGGCTTTACCTATGAATTTGTTGATTATTCCTATCATAGCCATAGTATTACCCTTGTTATTGTTATGTACCATATCGGCGTATATTCCTTTTGTAAATACTGTTTTGTTTGGCATTGCGAAATATAGCATACAAGTTTTATTATATTTTTTAAAACTTGTACCTGCATCAATAAATCTAAGCTTGCCTATGTTAAGTAATGTGCAGAGTATGTTACTTGTTATATTTTTAGGTTTGCTTTTACCGGGTTTTGTGCGTACAAATAAAAAAATCAAAGGAATTCTTTTATGTGTAACGGTGTTCGCTTTTGCTCTACACAGCGCTTTAGTACATAATCCATATCCTGTATATACTCAATTGAGTGTAGGTAGAGCAGATTGTGCTGTTTTGGAAGATGGAAACAGTACCGTTGTAATTGACACCGGTGAAACCGGCTATGAATTGGTCAATTTTTTAAAAAGCAAAAACAAATCCATAGATGCGCTCTATATTAGCCACTTTGATTTAGACCATTATGGCGGTGTAGAAGCACTTTTGAAAAATAAAATTGCTATCAAAAAAGTTTATATTCCTTATGGTGCTTTGTATGCAGAAAATGGGGAAGCAGCAAAAGCTTGCGTAGAAGCTTTGCAATTGAAGGGTGCTGTTGTTGAGGAAGTAGGCAAGGGTATAAGCCATACTTACAATAGAACTACAATAGAAGTTTTATTTCCATACACAAGGCAAAATACATTGCAGCGCAAAAGCAACGATACATCGCTTGCTATGCTGCTCAATATTATGGATAACAGATTGCTTACTATGGGAGATTTGCCTTCCAATTATGAGCTCTATGCAGCTCAAAATTGTGATATAATAAAAATAGCGCATCACGGTAGTTATACTTCCACCAGTGCAGCGTTTTTGCATTTGGTGCAACCGGAGGTAGCACTCATTTCTGCCAATGGTGCAGAGGGCTTTCCCCATCCTGATGTAGTACAGAATTTGCAAAATGAAAATTTGCAAATTTACAATACGGCAAATGTTGGGGATATAGAGCTTTGTTTTAAAAATAAGGAATATAAGGTGCAATTTGCATGGATAAACGAGATTTTTTATTAGAAATTGCGCAAAACAGAATACAATCTTTATATATATTAGAGGGCGAAGAAAAGTACTTAAAGCAAGAAGCGCTCCATTTTATGTTGCAAAAATATATGCCTCAAGATTTTGCAGCACTTAATGTAATGCGCTTGCAAGACCCAAAAGTACAAAGTATCATAGAAATTTCTCAAATGCCACCTTTAATGTGTGATAAACGCTTTGTTTTGGTACAGGGTTTTTCGCTGATAGAGTCCGGCAAGGAAAAAGTAAGCAATCCTCAAGAAGCAGATGAATTTATTGAGTTTACAAAGCATATACCAGAAACTACAGTGTTGATTATCAGCATTGACGGAAAGGCAGATGTACGCAAAAAAACAACCAAGCATTGTGCCAGTCGTATATATAGCTTTTTACCTTTTAAAAAAGAGGAAGCCAGCAAGTACCTTATAGACCAAGCCAAATTACAAAATAAAACACTATCCAAAGCTGTGGCAGATCAAATTCAATTGGCTGTTGGTAATGATGCCGCCAGTTTAAAGCAAGAGCTACTTAAGCTGTTTGCCTTTTGTGAAGATGGTGAAATTACCAGCCAGGCAGTCAGCGCCATTACAAGCAAGTCAGTAGGTTTTTCTGTATATCAAATGACGGATGCCTTGTTGGCCGGCCAAATGAAACAAGCCTTGGATATTCAAAAGCAATTGCTGAAAAATGGTGAAAATGAATATATGTTGTTTGCTATGTTATTGCGTGAATGTAGGCTCAATTACTATACTAAAATATTAGCTTTGGCGCGTAAAAGTATAGATGAAATTGCAAAAATTACCGATAGTAGAGATTTTGCCGTGCAAAAACGCTTAAACCACTTGTATAAATTGCAGCTTTCTGCTATTTTAAAAGCCTATCGCTATTGTATAGATACAGACCTTGCTATTAAAGAGGGTAGAATGAGCCAAACGGGTATTGCAGAAAGAACCTTGATAGGAATTTATGCTATATTGAATAATGTTGTTTAAAAATGTAACATCTGTAAAAAATAAAACTTTTTTTTACAAAAAGACTTGCAATTTTGAAAATACTATGCTATATTAAAAATACAAAAGGAAATAAACCAATAGCACCATAAGGTTGTAACAGAAGTATTGGTTGGAAATCCAGTGAAAGGGGTGATACCGTTGTACAACGAAGAGAACGAAACAGTGTGCTGCAGCACTGAAAATACAGCAGTAGAAGAAGCATCTTCTTTAGACGACATTATTGAAGCACATGACGAAAACGGGAATCCTATCACACTTCAGGTAGTTCGGTATTTTTATCACAACACAGATGAATATGTTGTATTGCAAGAAGCAAACCAAACCGATACCCTTTCGCCCGCTGGTGAAGAACCACAAGCTTACATCATGAAGGTTGATGTAGAATTAGAAGATGGAGAAGAAATTGAAGTTTTTTCACCCGTCGAAGATGATGACTTATATGATTCGCTTGTAGAAATAGCATTCTCAAAGTATACACTCGGTTAAGTCATAGAACCAAGCTTTTAAATCTATGTTTACATACATTTCTATAAGTAAATCATAGACAATTACATACTAAAAACGGCTACGAAAGTAGCCGTTTTTAGTGTTTTTATTTTGTTGTTGGCAGTAAGTGCACATATAATATTTCCTTGGGGTTACCAAAACGCGGCAAGCAAACAGGGTTGCCAATGCCGGCACTTACGAGCAATCTGTTATCATATATCCCTTGTACATACTTAGGAAATAAACCTTGCCCCGGTGCCAATATACCTTGCCCAAACAAGCGCACTTGCCCGCCGTGTGCATGGCCAGAAATGATAAGGTCAAAATCTGTTTGTTGTAAATGGCTGAAATACCATTCGGGTTTATGGCTTAGCAATATACAAAATTTATCTTCTGCATATAAATCCTGGGGTGGGAAGCTTGCTTTTTGCTTGTAGTTGTACCAGCCTGCAATTTGCAAGTCATTAAGCACTATAAATTCGTCAAGCAAGGGGGTTGCGCCACCATTTTTTACCATATCATAAAACTCTTGGCGTTGCATACTTACCACATCATGGTTGCCAAGGCTACAATAAACTGGTGCTATTTTACTTAAGTGCTGTAAAAAAGGAACCACTCTGTGCCTTTTTCCGCCCGTATAGCGCACACAAAAATCTCCTGGCATTACAATATAGTCTATATCTGTATCTAAGCTTTGTAATATACGCTCAAACTTACTGTTATGAAAATCACTGAGTACCGCAATTTTATATTGTTTCTGTAGTTTTGGGCTTGTAAAAGTATAATTTCTTGTTTTCATAGCGTTATGAAAAAACACCCCAAAGGGTGTTTTATTTATCTTTTGGGTGTAATTACAAGGTGTCTGCGTGGTTCTTCGCCTTCGCTATGGGTTTCAATTTCTGTATTGCCTTGTAAAGCAGCGTGCATAATACGGCGTTCGTATGGGTTCATAGGTTCTAAACTTACACGTCTGCCGGTTTTAATTGCACGGTTTGCCATACGGTTTGCCAAACGCACTAACGATTCTTCTCTCTTAGCACGGTAGCCTTCAGAATCCAATACCACACGAATAAAATCATCACTGTCTTTATTTACAGCAAGTCTGGTAATGTATTGTAAAGCATCTAAGGTTTCACCGTGTCTGCCAATCAATATGCCCAGCTCATCACCGTGCATATCTATAAACAATGTACCGTCTTCTCTAAAACTTGGGGTAATTTCAACTTCGCAACCCATTTTTGTGGTTACTTCCTGTAAAAATTCCTTAGCCAATTTGCAAATGGCTTCTGTATCTACTGTAGTTGCAGTTTCTACAGAAGTTTCGCAATGGCATTCTTCTTTAACGCAGGCACACTCTGTTTCTTCAGCAGTATGGCCACAGCAGCAAGAAGATTCTAAGGCAACTTCTTTTTTATGACCACAACCACAGGTTTTTTCTTCTTTCACTTCTTCAGCAGTATTTTTTAGCTTCAAAGCAACGCGTGCTTGTTTGCTGCCAAATAAGCCAAATAAACCTTTGCTGCCTTCATCAAGTATAGTAACTTCTACTTGGTCTTCTGTTGCTTGTAATTCTTGTAAACCTATAGCAATTGCTTCTTCCAGGCTTTTGGCGCTGGTTTCAATATATGCTTTCATTTTTTATTCCTCCACAATTGTAGCAGCCTTTTCGGCATCTTTTTTCTCTAAGTATTTGTTCATTACAACGTTCTCTACGGTAGAGAATACGTTGGCAGCAACCCAGTATAAAGCAAAGCTTGCGTTATAGGATATACAAATCCAAGCAGAGAAGAGGGGGAAGAACCACTTCATAAATGCGCCGGTTTGCGCGCCGTCTGCAGTGGGTTGTTGTGGCATAAATTTGGTAGATAAAAATTGTGTTGCAGCTGCCAAAATAGGTAATATTAACAGACCGTTAAAGTGTGTAAATACACTTAATTTAGTTATCATTAAGTTAATGTTAGACCAACCCGGCAATATAGCAGTGCTTGCAACGTAGCTTGTATTATTGGCAAGGGCTTCTGTTATGGTGCTAACAATTGTTTGTGCGTTGCTAAATTCCAATGTAGGTATAGCAGCCATTACAGCATCTCTACCACTTTGGCTTAAGGCATTAAATGCGGTTTGCCATTCTGAAACGCTAATACTTCTTAAAATATCAGCCGTTGGTGCAGTGGGGTAGAATGGACTGTCCGGCATCCAAAGGTTTTTAATCCATAAAAAGCCTTCATGAGGCACTACTTCGCCGGTAATAAAGGCAAAGGTTTGGTTTAAAAGCTCTAAGTTTGCTACCTGACGCATTGCATTAAACATAATGATCAATATAGGGAAGGATAGCAACATAGGCAAACAGCCGGCAAGTGGATTTACGCCTTCTTTTTTATAAAGCTCTTGTGTTTTTATGTTGAGCTTATCTTTATCATTGGCATATTTTTTTTGCAGTGCTTGCAGCTTAGGATTCAGGTCGGTCATTTTGCGCATACCAACCCTGCTCTTTAAGTTCAGAGGGAAAAGGATTATACGGATTAAGAAGGTAAACAAAATAATAGCTACTCCATAGTTGTTTACCACGCTGTTAATGCTGCGTATAATACCGGTTAAAAATGCATACATAGTCAGTTCCTCCTAAAAGTTGTCGTTTCATCCTCTGGCACAGGGTCATAGCCGCCTTTAAACAATGGGTTACAACGCAGTATGCGTCGCAAGGCCAAAAGGCTGCCTTTGCCTGCACCGTAGCGCTCAATTGCAGTTTGCGCATATTCGGAACATGTAGGGCTAAAACGACATGCGGATTTTAAGTTTGGGGAAATTTTGCGTTTATAAAAACGTAAGAGGCCCAGAAGTATATTTTTCATACATCCTCATTGGCATTGCTTAAAAGCGAAAGCTTTTTAAGCAAGTAAAGCATTTGGTTTTGTAAATGTGCAAAACTGGCACTTGCAGCACTTGCTCGTGCTACAATTATATAATTTCCTTTTTTCAGCTGGCTTAAATAGGGGCGAATAAGGGCACGCAATCTTCTTTTTGTAAAATTGCGTATTACGGCATTGCCTACTTTTTTTCCAACAGAAAAGCCTACTTTTACTTGCCTGCTTTTGGCATATAGTAAAACCATTTCCTTGCATGCGGTACTGCTACCACGCCTGTAAACATACTGGAAAGTACCACTTTTTTTAAGCCTGTATTTTTCTTGCATAATTTTGGCTTATATGAAAAGCCTGCTGTTCTTTCGCAGGCTTTAACATTTAATTCCGATTAAATGATATTATACAGTTAAACGTTGACGTCCACGACGACGGCGAGCGGCTAAAACACGACGACCGTTTTTGGTAGACATTCTTGCGCGGAAGCCATGAACTTTGCTACGCTGACGTTTCTTAGGTTGATAAGTACGAAACATTAGACAACACTCCACTTCTAAAATATAAATTTGCTTGCTTTCGCACGCATAATTGCACAGTAGCTTTATAAGTATATAATCTATGCAATTTTTTGTCAAGTAATTTACTTGTAGAATTTTAAGAAAATCTACCTGTAAAGTCTATGCTTGCTACATTTTGTAGCGGCAATTGTACAGCTTTGCCTGTGGCAGCAGATAGATATATGGCAAGTACCAATTCCAAAGCGCGCTTACCTGCTTGTGCATCAACATAGGGGGCTACATCGTTTTGTATGGCTTGCACCATGTTGGCGTATAAAGGTGTATGGCCAAAACCATATACATTGCTTGGGTTTTCTGCATAGGTTTGCATAATTTCTGTTGCATCATCTAAGTTATCTGCAAAATTCCAATTTTCAATAATGTTTACAGACTTGCCACCTGCTTTTACGGTGCCGCGTTCGCCAAAAATATACAAGGTTTCTTCTAAATTTTTAGGGAATACGTTTACCGTGCCTTCAATGAGTCCGTAGGAACCATTGGCAAACTTCACAACAGCAAGGCCTAAGTCCTCTGCTTGTATATAGCTATGGTTCAGTTTGTCTGTATAGGCAAACACTTCGGTAATTTCATCGCCCATCATCCAACGCAACAAGTCAATGTTATGTATACATTGGTTCATTAAAGCGCCGCCGTCTTGTTCCCAAGTGCCACGCCAAGGCGCTTGTTCATAGTAGTTTTTACCACGGTTCCAACGTATGTGAGCTGCACCATGTAAAAGCCTGCCAAAGCGTTTCTGTTCTACGGCTTCTCTTATTTTCTGAATGGATTTATTAAAACGGTTTTGATGGCAAGCACACACTTTTACATTGTGCTTTTTGCCTGCTGCAATAATGGCATCGGCATCAGCCAAAGAAAGTGCAATGGGCTTTTCGATAATTACATTACAACCGGCTGCAATTACATCCAGTGCAATCTGCGCATGTAGGCCGCTTTCTGTACAAACAGCAACCAAGTCCGGTTTTTCTGTTTGCAACATTTTTTTATAGTCGGTATATTTTTTAGCACTGTGCAGGCTGAACATAGCAGCTTTTTCATCCATGCGCTCAGGCACAATATCACAAAGTGCCACTACTTCCAAATGGTTGTTTATGGCTGCCTGTATATTGTTGGGGGATATTCTTCCACAACCGATAATTGCATATTTCATAGTGCACCTATTAAAGCAATGTAATCTTGCTTCTGTCTTTCACATTTTTGCAAGCGTTCTTTGTGTCAAAAACAGCTTTGGCATGTTTGGCTACAAAATCATAGTCCACAGTGGTATGGGCAGTGGTAATCATAACCAAGTCTGCACTTTCTAAAAGTTCTTTTGTAAGTTCTTTTTCGCTTTGCATAGCAAGCCCATTGCCTTTAAAGCTTGCTATAAAGGGATCAAAGTACACAACATTGGCATTTACTTTTAATAATTGTTCTATTACATGTACAGCAGGGCTTTCGCGGTAGTCATCAATATCTTGCTTATAGGCAACGCCAAGCACCAACACTTTGGCACCGTTGATGGATTTTTGAAAGGCATTTAAAATATGCATGGCTCTGTCTACACAGTACTCCGGCATTTTATCGTTTACCATCATAGAGCTTTCTATCATAGAAGTATGGAAACCGTATTCTCTGGCCTTCCAGGATAAATAGTAAGGGTCAAGTGGAATGCAATGCCCACCAAGGCCGGGACCCGGGTAGAAGGCTTGAAAACCATAGGGTTTTGTTTTGGCAGCGTCTATTACTTCCCAAACATTGATGTTCATTTTATGGCAAAGCATGGCCAATTCGTTTACTAAACCGATGTTGATATTACGGTAGGTGTTCTCCAGTATTTTTTCCATTTCTGCAATGGCTGGGGAGCTAACACGGTGTATAGGTGCATCTAAAATAAGCTCATACATGGTGGCAGCTATATCAGTACATTCCGGGGTAATACCGCCTACTACCTTTGGTGTGTTTTTGGTTTTGTACAGCAGGTTGCCGGGATCTACTCTTTCGGGTGAAAATGCAAGAAAGAAGTCTTTACCACAAACCAAACCGGTGGATTCCAAAATGGGCTTTAAAAGCTCCTCGGTTGTGCCGGGGTAGGTGGTGCTTTCTAATACTACCAACATATCTTTATGCAAGTAAGGCTTAATGCTTTCGGTGGAAGCTTTTACATAGCTGATATCGGGCTGTTGGTGTGCATCCAGTGGTGTTGGCACAGCAATACAAACAGCATCACATTCTTTTACAAAGCTAAAATCGCTTGTAGCAGAAAGCAAACCTTTTTTAACAATGGCTTCCAAATCTTCATTTACAACATCGCCGATGTAGTTGATGCCTTGGTTCACCATTTCAACTTTTTTATTTTGTACATCAAAGCCAACTACAGTAAAGCCGGCTTTTGCTTTTTCTACAGCCAACGGCAAGCCTACATAGCCTAATCCGATAACACCTAATTTTGCAGTTTTTTGTTGTAGTTTTTCTTTTAATATATGCAAATTAAAAACCTTCTTTCGCATTTAAATCCATTATATTATAATAAAAATAACAGTAAATTACAAGGTATAAGCCTTGTGTGTTTATAATAGCAATTTTAATATAATAAATAAATTTGTAAAAAGAACCGCACAACATATATTATGAAGTGCAAATATAGCTAAATGCACAAAAAATATATTAATTTTGTTAAATCTGTAAAATATTAAAAAGAATTATATAAAAATCTTGTAATGCGGGGTAGTTTATACTATAATAAAATGTAGTAATTTATTAAGTGAGGTTCATTATGTTTTTAAAACGGTTTTCAAATGTACGTAAAATTAAAGCAGTTATTTTTGATTTAGATGGTGTAATAACCGATTCTGCTAAGTATCACTTTCAAGCGTGGAAAATGTTGGCAGACAGGTTGCAAATTCCTTTTGATGAATCTTATAACGAAAATTTAAAAGGCGTTTCCCGTATGGAAAGTCTGGAACTCTTGCTTAAAAATGGTGGCATGCAAAATGCTTTTACGGCCGAAGAAAAAGAAGCTTTGGCTGCCGAGAAAAATGAACTTTATAAAGAATTGATTAAACAAATTACTCCGGCGGATATTTTACCTGGTGTTCTGGAATTTATTAAAGAGCTGAAATTGCATAATATTAAAACAGCGGTTG
>JAEWXD010000056.1 GCA_023396045.1 Bacillota bacterium
GGTAAGCGTTGTAACCCAAGTGTTGGTAGATAAAAATGACCCTGCTTACCAAAATCTAAGCAAACCGGTGGGTATGTTCTACAGCAAGCAAGAAGCAGAAAAATTGCAAGCTGAAAAAGGCTTTACCATGGTGGAAGATGCCGGCCGTGGTTATCGCCGTGTAGTAGCAAGCCCCAAACCCTTACGTATTGTAGAAATTGATGCCATTAAAACCTTGGTAAATAACGACATTGTTACCATCTGTGTAGGTGGTGGCGGTATACCGGTTATTGAAGAAAATGGGCTTCAAGGCAGTGCAGCAGTTATTGATAAAGACTTTGCAGCTGCCACACTTGCCAAAGAATTGCAGGCAGATATGCTTGTTATTTTAACCAGTGTAGACGCTGTTGCTATCAATTTTGGCAAAGAAAACCAAGAGTTTTTAAGCAACATTAGCATAGATCAAGCCAAGCAATATATTGCAGAAGGCCATTTTGCCAAAGGCAGTATGTTGCCTAAGGTAGAAGCTGCTATGCAGTTTGCACAAACCGGTGGCAAAGCCATTATTGCTTCTTTGCAAAGTGCCAAAGATGCCCTTGCAGGCAACAGTGGCACTAGTATTGAAAAATAGGAGAGATTATGAAACTTCCCATCTATAAAGCCCCGGACTTCACACAAGAAAAATTTGTAAATGCGCCGGATTGTAAAATGGCCATTTGCGAAAAAGATGGTGTAGTGCCGGACTATTACCACAGCACTAGTATGTTTCCGGAATACTTCAAGGTTAACGGAAAGTGGATATTGGCAGAAGAAAGCCGTATGGATTCTTCTGTTGTGTACGACAGCAACAACGTTTTCCAAGTGGTAGAAAATAGAAATGTAAAAAAAGGCGACCGTGTAGTTTTGGGTAGAACCGAAAATGCTGAAGAAGGTATATTCGTTTTTGCAGATGCATTTATTGAAAAAACATCTACCAATGAAGATCAATTTGTATTCCGTCAAGGCAGAAGCCGTGAAACATCTTATGCAAAAGATTATGACGAACTCATTGAACTTTTAAAACACGAAAAAGAACACGGCAACGTGCTTTGGGTGCTTGGCCCGGCCTTTAGTTTTGACTCCGGCGCACGCCGTGCTATGCAAAGTATGGTGGAACAGGGTTATGTTCATGGTGTTATGGCAGGCAATGCACTGGCAACCCACGATTTAGAAGGTGGCTTGTTGCATACTGCGCTTGGCCAAGATATTTATACACAAATCAGCCAGCCCAACGGCCACTATAACCATCTTGATGTTATTAACAAAGTGCGTAGAAGCGGCTCTATACATCAATTTGTAGAGGATTATAAAATAGACAACGGCATTATGTATGCTTGCGTTAAGAACAATGTACCCTTTGTACTCGCTGGCTCTATTCGTGATGATGGTCCTCTTCCGGAAGTGATCGGCAACGTATATGAAGCACAAAGTGCAATGCGTGAAATGGTAAAAAAAGCCACTACAATTATTTGCTTGGCAACCATGTTACACACCATTGCCACCGGTAATATGACCCCTTGCTTCCGTAAAATGAAAGACGGAACCATTCGCCCCTTGTATCTCTATACGGTAGATGCAGATGAGTTTGTGGTTAATAAATTATTGGATAGAGGTAGCCTTGCTGCCAAAACCATTGTAACCAACGTGCAAGACTTTATTACTAAAGTAGAAGCAGGCGTAAGCAAAAAATAGGAGAATTCAGAATGGAAATCAATCAAAAAGCAGTCAACCAAATTCGTGTATTGGGTGCAGAAATTGTGCAAAAAGCAAACAGTGGCCATCCTGGCGCAGCCATGGGCATGGCACCACTGGTATATGCACTGTATGCAAACGCTATGCGCTACAGCAGTAAAAACAGCAAATGGGCAAACCGCGATAGATTTGTGCTATCCAGCGGCCATGCCAGTGCTTTGCTCTATTCTACATTGCATATGTTTGGCTTTAAGGTAAGCAAAGAAGACCTATTGCAATTTAGGCAATGGGGAAGCATTACCCCCGGCCACCCGGAATTTGGCCTTACCGATGGTGTAGAAAACACCTCTGGCCCATTGGGGCAAGGTATTGCCAATGCCGTTGGTTTTGCCATTGCAGAAAGCATGCTCGCAGCCAAATTCAACAAAGAAGACTACCCCATTGTAGACCACTATACCTATTGTGTTTGTGGCGATGGCTGTATGATGGAGGGTGTAGCAAGCGAAGCAAGCTCCCTTGCAGGTACGTTGCAATTGGGCAAATTGATTTTGCTTTATGATGATAACGAAATTTCTATTGAAGGCAATACCGATATTGCCATGAAGGAAGATGTAGGCAAACGTTACGAAGCTTATGGCTGGCAAGTTGTGCGTGTGCAGGATGGCAACGATTATAGTCAAATTGCAGCAGCAATTGAACTTGCCAAGGCAGACAACAGACCAAGCCTTATTATTTGCCCAACCATTATTGGTTTTGGTTGCACAAGCAAACAAGGTACAGCAGATGTACACGGTGCCCCTCTTGGCGAAGCTGGTGTAGCAGAAGCTAAAAAAGTTCTTGGCATCAATACAGAAGCCTATGGCATTTTAGAAGATGTACAAGCCTATTTAGCAGCCATTGCCAATGAAAAAGCCAAAGCAGAAGACGAATGGAACGCACTTGCAGCAGCCTATGCAAAAGCTTACCCGGAATTATGGGCAGAGTACGAGCAATGGCATAGCCCTATTGCACAAAGCGTTCTTGCAAACGAAGCACTCTATGCTTTTGATAAAAAAGACGCAACCCGTAACACTTCCGGTGCAGTGATCAACCGTTTGGCAAATATGATTCCAAACTTAATTGGTGGCTCTGCAGACTTAGCTCCAAGCAATAAAACCGACATCAAAGGTGGCGGCAGCTATAGCAGCGAAAACCGTTTGGGTAGAAATATCCACTTTGGTGTACGCGAACATGCTATGAGCGCCATTTGTAACGGTATTGCATTGCATGGTGGTCTGCATGTGTTCTGTGGCACATTCTTCATTTTCAGTGACTATTGCAAAAATGCTATTCGTATGAGCGCCATTCAACACTTACCGGTAGTATATGTGCTTACACACGACTCCATTGGTGTTGGTGAAGACGGTGCAACACATGAACCAATTGAGCAATTGGCTGGCTTGCGTGCTATGCCCAACCTCAATGTATATCGTCCTGCCGATGGTAAAGAAAGTGCATACGCATGGGTACAAGCTTTGCAAAGCAATGGCCCAAGTGCATTGGTGCTTTCTCGCCAAAACTTGCCTTGCTACGAAAACTCTGGCGCAGATACTTTGCGTGGTGCCTATATATTAAGCCCAAGCAAAAAAGAAGTGCCGGATTGTATCCTCATGGCATCAGGCTCTGAAGTAGAATACATTATGCAAGCACAAGAAATTTTAGCCAAAGAAAACATTGATTGCCGTGTTGTTTCTGTACCTTGTATGGAAGTGTTTGAACAACAACCTTGCGAATACAAAAAATCTGTATTGCCATGTGCTGTACGCAAACGTGTAGCTATGGAAGCAGGTGCTACTATGCCTTGGTATAAATATGTTGGTTTGGATGGTATCGTGCTTGGTATAGACAAGTTCGGTGCTTCTGCCCCTGCTGATGTTCTATTCAAAGAATATGGCATGCACAGCGATGCTGTAGTTGCAGCCGTTAAAAAATTATTTGCATAACTATAAAACGATTTTAATGAACTGTAGACAAACATATGTATTATGTTTGTCTACAGTTTTTAGTATCTTGAATTTACAATCTAAGTGCAACCAAAAATGGGAAATGTCAAAATGTATTACCGTATGCTATACTATACGATATATAAGGGGTTATTATGGAACGTGCAGTTAACATAATAAATATTTAGGTGAAGTATTGTATGTGCAAATGTGTAAAAAAATCAGTGATATGGCTTTGCTTGCTTAGTGTTCTTAGTGTTTTGCTTTATTTTCCTTTAAATGTTTTTGCAGACACGCATGAATATGGAGTATTTCTTGGTATAAATGGCAACGAAATACCTCGTTTACAAGGGTACAAGCTGGTTGTTATTGAGCCTTCAGAGTTTTCGGCAGAGCAAGTTGAACAATTACACGCAGCAAAAAGCGTGGTTTATGGTTATTTGAATATTGGAGCAATAGAAGAATATCGCAGGTATTATTCACAATTTAAAACAATGCTGCTGGATGTGTATGAAGATTGGCCGGACGAGCGTTGGGTAAATGTCAGTATTCCTGCTTGGAAATATTTTGTTGTAGAGAAGCTTGGAAAAAAATACGCACACCTGGGATTGGACGGCTTTTTCTTGGATAATGCAGATGTATATTATCATTATCCCAAAGAAGAGATATTTCAGGGGCTTTGTTCTATTTTGCAAGGCTTAAAACAATATAACATTCCTTTGATAATCAATGGCGGAGATATGTTTGTATCTAAATGCATAGAGCAACAAATTGCCAAAGATTTGTTTGATGCAGTGAACCAAGAAACCGTTTTTACAAGCATAAACTTTAAAAATAAAACCTATGGTAAACAAAATACAAAAGAAACAAAGTATTTTGCAGACTATCTTGCAAAAGTAAAGAAACACGGGCTATCTGTGTATTTGCTGGAATATGCTGCAGACGAGGCATTAACGAAAAAAATTGATGTTTATTGTAAACAAAACGGATATATATGGTATAATGCTAAGGATTTAGAGTTGCGTTGATTTTGAGCGCGTATACATGAAAAAACGGAAAAAGGAAATAGATATGATATTAAATATAGGTGTATTACTGGTACTGGTTATTTTTATTGGATATTTTGCAGGAGTTTCTAAGGAAAGACGTTTTGATTTACCAAAGGCTTTTGTATTTGTGGCATGTGAAACCGTTATTGGAATTACTTTGTTTATTGCCTTTAATTTTTTTGTGTATAGAACTGCACTTGCTGAAGTTTTAAGTGACTTTTTGGGAAGCTTATTCTTGCTTATTTTGAATATTGCCATTATCAATGGAATTATTCTGTATTGGGTTATTCGTCTTTTGGTGCGTAAATTTAACATAAATGATAGGGTTGTAGTTCTTTCTGAGTATATCATTCAATGGTCGTTGATTTATATCACCATATATCAAGTGATTTTTGATAATTTACTTTCTAAAGAGGTTTTAGAGGAAATGATGAAATTGGATATCACTACCCCTGCAGATGTGATGACATTTGTATTGCCCGCACATATTTCTTCGTGGGTTGCTGTTGTATTATATAGAGTGTATCGAAAAAACATATAAAAATATAAATTTAGATTAAAAAAAGTAGAAAAAATGCACTATATTAACGAAAAACCTTTATTTTAGCCATTTTCTTAACATAAATTTTTTTTGAATTTTTTTATAAAAAGTGTTGACATAAAAATTGAATTGTGTTATTATTAACTACGTTGCAAGTGCAACACTGAAATGTGGGAGCATAGCTCAGTTGGGAGAGCATCTGCCTTACAAGCAGAGGGTCATAGGTTCGAGCCCTATTGTTCCCACCATTTTTATTGGCTCGGTAGTTCAGTTGGTTAGAATGCCAGCCTGTCACGCTGGAGGTCGAGGGTTCGAGCCCCTTCCGAGTCGCCAGAATGCCTCGGTAGCTCAGTCGGTAGAGCAGAAGACTGAAAATCTTCGTGTCGGTGGTTCGATTCCGCCCCGAGGCACCATAATAATGCGGTAGTAGCTCAGCTGGTAGAGTGCCACCTTGCCAAGGTGGATGTCGCGAGTTCGAATCTCGTCTACCGCTCCACCTTATTTGGTGCCATAGCCAAGTGGTAAGGCCAAGGTCTGCAAAACCTTTATTCCCCAGTTCAAATCTGGGTGGCACCTCCACATAAACCTGCTATGTGCGCAGGTTTTTTTATTTTAAAGGCTAATTTTATATTCTATGTAAAAACAACTTGGTTGTTTATTTTTTTGACATTTTTTCGAATCATATAGTATATGTATTTAGAATAAAATAGCAGCAATACATATTTTTAGAATATTGTTTTTACAAAAGAAATCCAAAATAGAATGGATATATTATTCAAGCAATATAAAAACCACAAAGCCCATGCCTTGCGGTTTTAAATGCTAAAATTTAGCTTATTTTTTCAAGCCATAGATATTGGTTGGCTGTGAGCATGATGCCGTTTTCTGCCTTATATTTTTGGCCTGTAAACAGGTCTTTAAATTCACCTTGCAAGTGAGGCATATAAGCACCGCGTGGTTCGTTGTTAAAGTTGTATAAGCAAACCAGTTTTTTGTTTTCGTTTTCTCTTACTAAGCATAAAACACTGTGGTGTCTGGTTTCTAAGGTATATACTTTGCTATCTGCTTTAAAACAAACATGCTCCTTATGCAAGTTTCGTAGCTGTTCTATACCGTGGAAAACACGGCTTACTGCAGTTGTAGGGTTCTTTAATTCTGCAAGTGTATTATGTTTAAATGCACTGCGATGTAGGTAGCGACTATCCACTTGTTTATGAGGGTCTAATTCATAGTCCCAATCATTTTTTTGCGCAATTTCATCCCCACTATTCAACATAGGCATACCCTTAACATTGAGCATTACTGCGTGCATAAACAATATGCGTTGTATTGCTTGCTCTACTTCATGGGGGTAACGCGCACTTTCCAGCCCGCAAAGGCTGGCGGTAGTGCCGCAGGTTCTGGCATCTTCTGTTATTGGGTCATAATTATATAGCGCACCACGGGCATAGCTTCCTTCAAAATTGCCCTGGTAGAAGTTGTACAAAAACTTTTTGTGTAAAAGGGGATCAATTCCCAATTGTTTTTCTTCCCATTCGTCCAACCCCCAACCAATATCATCATGGCAACGCAGGTAGTTTACAAAATAGCAATGAGGAGGCAGGCTGTTCAGTTTATCTAAGTCAATTTTAAGCAACCTTGCATCTTGTGCCGCCAAGGCACTCCACATATTTACCATGGTACTTACATTGTAAAGCACATGGCATTCTGGTTTTTCAGGTGTGCCAAAATAGGCAACGAGTTCATGTGGCGGCATTACTACTTCGCCCTTTAAAATACAAGCAGGTGCAACGCAATCCAACGCAATGCGAATCAGGCGCAATATGGTATGTACCTTAGGCAAGTTTCTGCAACTGGTATATAGTTCTTTCCAAATATATGGCACAGCATCCAAACGCAATACTTCCACACCCATGTTGCATAAAGTAAGCATGTTTTGCAGCATTTCGCGGAACACATGGGGGTTGGCATAGTTCAAATCCCATTGGTAAGGATAGAAGGTAGTCATTACATGATGGCCAAATTCCGGCACATAAGTAAAGTTACCGGGTGCAGTGCTTGGGAACACCTGTGGTAATGTTTTTTCATATTCTCCGGGAATATAATTATCACGGAATATGTGGTAGTAGCCCATATAGTGATAATCCCCTGCCACTGCTTTTTTTGCCCATGTGTGGGAACTGGCTGTGTGGTTCATTACAAAGTCTAAACACAGGGATATATTGTTTTCACGCAATGCATCACAAAGGTTCACGAGGTCTTGATTACTACCAAATTTTTCATCTACCTGCGTAAAATCTTCTACAGCATACCCGCCATCGTTGTTATCTTTGGGCATTTTAAGCAGTGGCATCAGGTGCAAGTAACGTATTCCTAATCCTTTTAAATAGGGGATTTTGGATTGTAAGCCTTGCAAATCTTTAGCAAATAAGTCGGTATACATCGTAATACCCAACATATCGTTTTGCTTGTACCAATCGGCAGCACGGCTTTCATCCAATTGTTTTAATGCAGGTTTACGTTCGGCTTGCATTTGCTTTAGCATTTGTATTACTTCTTGCAATTGCTCTGCGTTGTTATATAGCTCCATGTAGAGCCAAGAAAATTCATCTCTATATTGTTCAAATCGGTTCATAATTACCTCAGATTGTATTTTATTAATAATTTTACTATATCAAATAGCAAGAATATAAGCAATGGAATTGTATTGTTTTAGGGGATTTTGTACGATATACTTAAATAATATTATAAAACTATATATGATATTTATTTTTACAAATAACATTCTATAAAATCGCCCTCTGAAAAACGATTATGTATATATGTGTTATAATATAAAAACTTGGAGAGCATTGTGAGTGATTTTACCAAAATTACTCATTAAAGATGGGTGGAAAGAAGTTAAATAATTGAAATCTATATATTTTGAAAAAAGATAATATTTGCAGTACTACTACATAGATATTCAGAATTATTCAATGACATTATGTAAAGAACAGGTTTGAAATCACCAATGAAGAATTATTAGGAGTAATAGTATGAAATTTATTATATAGCACAATTTTATTGCGAAGATGATGCATATTGAGTGAAATTTCCAGACATAGATGGTTGCTATTTACAAGGTACCACTATTGACGAAGCCGTTGCAAACGCTCAAGAAGCTTTACAAGGGCATCTGAAGATATTATTGGAGTCGGGCGAAAAATTTATTCCGCCAACACATATGAATAAAATAAATATGGAAGGAACAAGCTTTGCAAGTTATGTTTCTTGTGATGTAGATTTGGTAAATATTCAAAAAAGTGAAAAAGACGTTAATTATTCCTGCACAGCAGAATGATAGGGCTATGGAATTAAACATTAACTCTTCTCAAACTTTATAAGAAGCATTCTTATTTAATTTATTTGCTTACATTTCTCAAAAAAAGAAGACTGCACTTGGCAGTCTTTTTTAGTTTGGCGGAGACGGTGGGATTCGAACCCACGTGGCGCTTAACACGCCAAAACGATTTCGAATCGTTCTCGTTACAACCTCTTCGATACGTCTCCAATGCTATATTTACATACAAAGCGATCAAACAGTTCAAAGTCTACTGTATCACCTTGTGTAAAATCAAATGTTTTATGTATATCCATATAACACAGCACAGTGTTATTGCCGTGGATATCTTTACCTGTTTTTACAATGATTTCAAAGCAATCCATACCATCACGCTGCAGCACTTCGGTGCCTATGCATAACACTTCCCCTTGTAAAGTGCGTTTTCTGCCATCTATAAACAGTGCAAGGTTTTGTATGTAGCGCCATTGTGGCATCAATAGCATGGAAATATAAAATATGGCAAAAAATCCCAATATACATGTAGCCAATATGCTTGCCCATTGCAAACGATACACAAAACTCGTTACTATTAACGCAAGTAGAATAAGTGCAATGCAAATAAATAACAGCATTGCACTTTTTAATTTATTTTGGCTTTTTGTAATATCTTCTTTGCTATACATTATCTTGGGCGAATAATAATAAATGGCGTTAATTCATCGCCTTGACCACTGGGGTTGTCTATCATGGCGTCTTGAATTTGGTTATCTGTGAGGGGGAAGCCTTTGCATTTTGCAAGCATATCCCTTTGAATATCGTTTGCATCCATAAGTACTACTGGAATACCGGTTTTAGCATACAAATCATCACATAATTCTTGTGCGTTTTCTGGGTTAATGAGCGCCAACTTCTTGTATACTTCAAAGCTGCTGCGGAAATAGAAACCATCTATACCGCCAACGCCTTTGCCACATACTTCATAGAATACGCCTTTTTTGCCGAAGGGTTTGGTTACAGCACTCAAAAATGCAGCAAGCAATACACGTGGTAGGCCGACCATATCAATTACCAATTGCAATTTGTGTGGTTCGTGCATACCTACACCGGTGTGGTTAATACCGGCAAAGCGCCACATAAGGTTAGCCCAAAAGCCGGGCTTCACATCTTTAATATCACGCACACTTTTTACGCACATGCACATTACCTTTGCGCCAAAGCTCAACATATCGCCTTCTTGGTACAGTGGGCGAACATATTTTTCTACCAATTCAGCTTGGTCTTCGCCAACGGCTACAAAGTGGGTTTGCACTGCAAACCTATCGTATTGTTTGCCGTCTGCACCGGTTACAGTGCCACGATCAAAATATACAATACCGTTTTTTTCTCTTCTTTGTTCTTCTAAGTTTCTGCTTGGAATAATGCCCATCGTAAACTCCTATATTGTTTCAAAAAATGCTTGGTTTTCTTTATTTACCAATACGCCATAGCTATTAAAATGCAGGGCGAGTGGCTCCGCACTGATATAGCGTAAAATGTCTTGCATACGGAACTTTTCTCTAAAATTGATTAACGAAAAAGCTACACCATATTTTTTGGCTCTGCCCGTTCTACCTATGCGGTGCAAGTAGTATTCGTTTTCGTTGGGTAAGTCGTAATTGATTACGGCTTCCACATCATCTACATCAATACCACGGGCAGCAACATCTGTTGCTATCAGTAGGGGGAACTTGCCTTTTTTATATTTATCCATTACTACACTGCGTTTGCTTTGTGGCATATCGCCGTGTAAGCAATCGCAGGCATAGCCTTGTTTTTCTATCATCAAACGCAGTTTTTCACACATTACCTTGGTATTGGTAAATACAATCATTCTGTCAAACCTGCAGGAATCCAGCAAGTATAACAAGCTTTCAAACTTGTCTTCACAATCTATAATGTATTCGGTGATTTTCGGCTTATTGTCTAAGGTAGCTTCTACAGTGATTTCAACAGGGTTGTATAAATACTTCCAGGCAATATTCATTACTTCTACATTGCTTGTGGCAGAAAAAAGTACCAATTGACGATCTTTGCTTGTGCATTCAATAATAGAGCTTACATCTTTTACAAAGCCCATATTGAGCATTTCGTCTGCTTCATCAAGCACCAAGGTGTGTACTGCACGTAAATCCAGTGCCTTACGGCCAATTAAATCACGCACTCTGCCAGGTGTACCTATGATAATTTGTGGGCTTTGACCTAAGCGCTGTATTTGCTTTTTAATGGGCATACCGCCACAGATGACTGCAATTTTTAAACCCTTGATGTATTTGCCAAGTGCCGTCATTTCTTCAGCAATTTGCATGGCAAGTTCTCTTGTGGGGCAAAGTACCAACTCTTGCACATCTTTGGATTCTAAGTTTACATATTCCAACATGGGTATAGAAAAAGCCAGTGTTTTGCCTGTGCCTGTGGGTGCCAAGGCAATGCAGTCTTTCCCATCCATCAGGTGAGGTAGGGTACGTGCCTGCACATCGGTTAACGCAGTAAAGCCCATTTCTTTAATGGCTTTGCGCACTTCTTGGCTTATATTATGTTGATTCAGTATTTCTTGCATTCGGCTTTCTCCTTTAATAATCTTTGCTATTATACCACAATTTAAAACGCTTTACAATTGACATACATACCGTGTTTTTCTATAATAAAAGTACATTATAAAAGAGGTGTATAGCATGGAAAAATCTAAATCGGTTATTTGTTCTACCACAAAACAAAAGGTTATTTTATGTAAATGGATTCCAGAAAATCCTAAAGCAATTGTACAAATTATACATGGCATGGCAGAGCATATAGAACGCTACGACGAATTTGCAAGCTTTTTGGCAAACCATGGCTATGCAGTGGTGGGTGCAAACCACCCCGGCCATGGCGAAACCGTAGAAGTCAAAGGCTATTTTGCGAAAGAAGATGGCTGGCAAAAAGTGTTGGATGATATTCATCATATTCGCATAGATATGCAAAAAGAATTCCCCAATATTCCTTATTTTATGTTTGGGCATAGCATGGGTAGCTTTTTACTGCGTAGCTATCTGCAAGAACATTGTTGTGGTATTACTGGTGCGGTTATCAGTGGCACTGGTTATCAAGCACCTGCATTGGTACATATTGGTTCTTTGATTGCCCATACCCAAGTATTGTTTGGTGGCGATAAAAAACCTTCTCATTTGTTGAACAATATGTCTTTTAAAGCCTTTAATAAAACCGTTGCAAACCCAAAAACTGATTTTGACTGGCTTAGCCGTGATGAACATGAAGTAGATAAATATATAGCAGATCCTTACTGTGGCTTTCCTTTTACAGCAGGTGGCTTCAAAGACTTTTTCTCTGGTTTAAAGCGCATTGCCAACGAAAAAGGCTACAAAAACACTTGTAAAACTACACCTTTGTTCTTTGTGTCTGGCGCATGCGACCCTGTAGGGAATATGGGGTGTGGTGTAAAATGTGTATTTGGTCATTATAAAAAACTCGGTTTTCAAAATGCAAGCTATAAGCTATATGAAGGTGCAAGGCATGAAATTTTAAATGAGATAAACCGTCAGGAAGTCTTTGGCGATATCTTACAGTTTTTGGAGAATATTGTATGTTAGATTTTCAATTTTACAGCCCAACACAAGTGGTGTTTGGCAAACAAAGCTTGGCACAGTTGCCAAATCAATTACAAAAGCAAGGTGCAAAACATGTGCTTTTGCATTATGGTATGGGTAGCGTGCAAAAAAGTGGTTTGCTTGATAAAACCATCGCTTTATTAGCACAAACAGGCGTGCAATATACCCTGTTAGGTGGTGTGCGCCCGAATCCCGTGGTTAGCCTTTGCCGTGAAGGCGTTGCTTTATGCAAAGCAAAAAACATAGACTTTATATTGGCATTGGGTGGTGGCAGCGTGTTGGACTCTGCAAAAGCCATCGCCGTTGGCACATACATAGAAGAAGATATTTGGGATATTTATCAAAAAGCCATTGTGCCACAAAAAGCTTTGCCACTTGGCTGTATATTAACTCTTTCTGCCACCGGTAGTGAACTTAGCAGTCGTTCCGTTGTTTCCAATGATGAAAGCAACGCCAAACTTGGCATAGGTGCAGATGCCATTCGCCCCTTGTTTGCCATTATGAACCCAGAGCATACCTATAGTGTAAATCCTTGGCAAACGGCAAGTGGCACCATAGATATTTTAATGCATACCATAGAACGTTACTTTACCAAAACAAAAAATGTTGCTTTGGTAGATTCTATGGCAGAAGCTTTGATGCGCAATGTAATCAATGCGGGTAAAATTGCCTATCAAAATCCAGAAGACTATGAAGCAAGAGCAACGCTTATGTGGGCAGGATCTCTTTCCCATAATGATTTATTGGGGCTTGGCAGGCAACAGGATTGGGCTTGCCATAAGTTAGAACATGAAATGAGTGCTGTGGATACCACTATTACCCATGGTGCCGGCCTTGCGGTACTCTTTCCCCATTGGGCAAAATATGTAATGCATGAAGATTTGGATAGATTTATTCGCTTTGCAAAAGAAGTGTTTGGAATTCAAGGCGATGGCTTTAACAAAGAACAATGGGCGCTTGCCGGCATTGAGGCCTTTGTAAACTATGCACAAAGCCTTGGCATGCCAAGCAATATGCGCTATTTTGGCCTTACAGAAGAAGATTGCTACACCATGGCAAAACGCTGCGCAGACTACTATAAAACCATTGGTGCATTTAAAGTGTTGCAGTATGAAGATATGCTGCAAATTTATAAAAATGCATTATAAAATACAATCACAAGCTTTGTGATTGCAAAAAAACAGCCTCCTTGAAAAAGAAGGCTGCTTTTTTAATAAATGAAGGAAGAAATGATCCCCTCTAAATTGTCATAAGATGTTTCGTACTTACTGATGTTTACAGGTTTTTGAATTTGCTCGATTTGGCCAATGCTTCTGCCCAAGTGTTCACGAATAATTTCATATTTTAAAGCACCGTTTTCATATACTGCAATATGAGGGTATTCTATCATATAGTTTACAAATTCTTCTAAAACGAAGTTCTTTAAATGCATTACAGCAGCTGCTGCTTCACCTACATAACGGAATACGCTTAAACGAATGCTAACACCTGTTAAATTGCTCTTGTCTAAAGTATCAGGGTATGGGTAGTCTTCAATTGGGAAACGGAATACAAAACCATATCTCCATGCATTGTCCAAAAGCCATTTGCCGGCATCGTTATCGTTGATAGAACGCTTGGATATGTTGGCATCTTCTTTGTTGTAGAAACCAATTTGTACAGCAAGGCCGGATTGGTACTCGCTTGTGCCGGGTACATTTACACGTTCTTTTGTTTTTTCAAACAAAATATCACCACTGTATTTTTCTGCCAGCTTTGTGCGTTGGTTATCAAACAATATAGTTTGGTCTGCTGTGCTACGGAATCCGGTGCGAACAATATAGTCGCCATGGCCTGCTTGCGCGGCATCGCTCAACATACGTTGCAAGGCATCCAAGGCAAGTGGCAGGGTGCGTACATTAAAGTCTTGTACCTGAATTTTGCTTGCACTTTCTTTACCAATGCTTTTGAGTTGCGGTTCAATAATGCTTTCATAGTCATCAGGTAATGCATTCAAGGCATTCACCACCATTAAACCACCCGTATAAAGTTCTGGTTTAGAAACTTGTGTTCCTTCTGCAAAATCAAGTGGAAAACCGGTAAGATCAACAATATCCCAACCTTCTTGTTTAGGCTGTGGACGTTCCACAGAAGTAATAACTTCAATGTCTTGCAGTAACTGTGCTTGTTGTGCAGCATAGTCGCTTGCAAGCTGTTCATTTTGTTCTGCAATCTTAGTGTTCTCTGTTTCTAACCATGAAGATTGCCTTTTAGTTGTAAGATAGGCTGCAAGTGCAAAAGCGCCTGTTAACAGTAAGAAAACAATTGCAATACAAGCTACAATAAGAATTGTTTTTTTGTAAGAAATAGCCTTTTTTTCTTTTTTTACATGGGCTTGTGGCTGTATGGGTTTTAGTTCCTCTATTACAGTTTCTTGCTCTGCGGGTGCTGTATAATTTTCAAAATCTCTATTATCCATAGTGCCTCCTATTGTAGATTTTCTATTATTGCATATAGATGGTTCAATTCTTCTTTGCTATGATAACTAAGTATTATTTTACCTTTATTGTGGTTGCCTTGCAAGTAGGCTTTTAAACCCAATTTTTGCTTTAAACTCTGTTCAAAGGCAGCAAGCTCTGCGTCTACTTTTTTTCTTTGGGGTTCGGGCTTTGGTTTTTGTGCAAGGGCAAGCTCTAATTCACGCACGGTCCATTGCTTTAGTATGCACTGTGTACATAAGTTGTTCTGCAATGCAATGTCTTTTACGCCGGCCAACACTTTGGCGTGGCCAAAGCTAAGGGTTTTTTCTATCAGCGCTTTTTTGGCAAGTGCACCTAAGTCGTTTAAACGTAAACTGTTTGCAACCGAGGACCTTGACTTTCCTACAATTTGTGATAGCTGCTCCTGTGTATAGCCATAGCTTTGTATAAGGTGTTGCATGGCTTCGGCTTCTTCTAAGGGGTTTAAGTCTTCCCTTTGAATGTTTTCTATTAACGCAATTTGTAATATTTCTTCTTCATTAAAGTCTTTTATAATACAAGGCACGGTTTTTAGTTTGGCAAGCCTTGCAGCACGCCATCTGCGTTCACCGGCAATAATTTTATAGCGTGTTTTGTTTTGCACCACCAAAATAGGGCTTAAAACACCTTTGCTGGCAATGCTTTGCGCCAATTCTTCTAAGGATTCTTTATCAAAATATTGCCTTGGCTGTGCTTTGTTAGGGTCTAATTTTTCTATGGCAATTTCTTGTATATCGCCGGCTTCTGGCTTGTTTTGCATTGTGGGCAACAAGGCATCCAAGCCCCTACCCAAACCTCGTTTTACCATTTGTACTTCCTTTATTTATTGCGCTTACTATATTCTTGCGCTAATTTTCTATAACTTTCAGCCCCTTGGCTGCGTGTATCATACATATTGATGGGCAAACCATGGCTTGGCGCCTCAGAAAGGCGTACGTTGCGTGGTATTGCTGTAGCATATACTTTTTTCTTAAAATGTTTTTTTACGCTTTCTACCACTTGCAAGCCTAAATTGGTTCTACCATCTAACATTGTAAGCACAATACCATCTATATCAAGGTTAGGGTTCAATGATTGCTTTACACGGTTGGTGGTATCCATCAGGCTGCTTACACCTTCTAATGCAAAGTATTCGCATTGTATGGGTATCAATACTTTTTTTGCTGCACATAGTGCATTGATGGTAAGTAAACTTAAAGAAGGAGGGCAATCTATAAAAATATCCTGGTATTGTTTTTCAAGTGGTGCAAGAATCTTTTGTAATACAAACTCTCGTTCTTCCATTTGGGCAAGCTCCAACTCTGCCCCTGCCAATCGTATGTCGGAGGAAATTACAAACAAGTTGTTTTGAGGGCATGTTTGTATACAGTTCTGTATTTTGCAATTGCCAATTAATGCTTCGTAAATGGTATTCTTGTTGCTTTGTACAGATAGGGCACTACTGCTGTTGCCTTGGGGGTCAAAATCTATAAGCAATACTTTACGGCCTGCTTCTGCTAAGCAAGCACTCAAGTTTACTGCGGTGGTGGTTTTGCCAACCCCACCTTTTTGGTTTGTAATTGCTATAATTCTACCCATGGTTCACCTAATCTTTAAATGTTACAGAAATTTCTGTTTCGCCATCTTCCAATTCTTCTATTTCTAAGTCTGGTTGTTTTGCTGCGTTTTCAAAGTCCAAGGCCGTTTGAAAGCTACCACCAAGGGCTTCGTATTCTGCAAAATAATTTTGCCATTCTTCGGTAAATTCTTCGTGGCTTAAGTGATGTTCTTGCATATATTTTGCAATATCCTGCCCCACAAAACGAATATGCCAAGGTTCGTACTTAATTTTGGTTATGTCTTCCTTGTCTTTTTCATAACGAATCACAAAGCCAAAACGCGTACAGTTGGCTTCTAACCATTTGCCTTCCTTGCTGTTGTAAAAGCCTGCGTTCATACCACTGGCTTTTGCATATTCTAAGTTTACTACGTCAAATGCCAAGCCGCTTTGGTGCTCGCTTGCACCGGGATAGGCAACCAATTGGTCGTCTTTGCCGTTGTTTCGCTCTAAACGGTTGTGGTACATAGTGTTTTGTGTTTCATAAGAACGGTAGGCACTTTTTACATAGAGTGTCAAGTTTTCCTCGCTGGCTGCTGCAAATAATTTTTCTAAAGCGTCTACGGCTATTTTTCTACCATAGAGGGGTGCAGTGTTTGCTTTTTTTAATGGAATTTCAACTAAGTCGTTCGGAATATCTTTGGCGTCTAAGAGGCTATCTCTATTTACTAAACGATTGATATCACTATGTAATTCCTTAATATATAAGGGGTATTCCCAAGCAGGGGCCGCTGCAGCACTTAGCATACAACAACTCAGTAAGAGTACAAATAGTTTTTTCATTCTTTATTATCCAATAATTTTTTATACAGTTCTAACCTTTGGGCTGAAACATAGCTTTCTAATGCAAGGCCACTTTGGTGAATATCGCTTGCATAGTCGCCTACATAGCGCAAATGCCAAGGCTCATACTGTATACCTGTAATATGTTCTAAGCCAATGGGGTAGCGTACTATAAAACTAAAGTGGTATGCATTTTCTGCAATCCATTGACCTTCTTTTGTTTGAAAAAAATTGGGGTGCAAGTTTGCATTGCTGGTTACCACATCTACCGCCAAGCCAAGTTGATGTTCACTGCCACCGGGCAGGGCAATATAGTCTTGTACGGCGGTATGGTTGCCATCAAGCTTGGCTAATTTGCGTTTATAGATGGCATGTTGTTTGCCATAGGCTCTGTAGGAAGATATTGCATACAAGTCAAAACCTTCTTTTTTTGCAGCGGCAAAAAGTGCTTCGGCTGCAAGTGCTGCTTTTTTCTGTAAATAACGGCTTTTGCCAGGCACATTTACCCTTATTACCGGCGGGGCATAATGGGAACTTATTTTATACTTGTTGTTCAACAAAAACAGCGGGTGTGTGATATCTTTGTCTGGCATAGCCAAATACATACTATTACCCATAAGGCCAAAGCTTAGCAATAGGCTGGTTGCAATACTTGCAAATCGCAATTCTTTACTCCTTGTTAATGTTTTATTACATTTATATTATGAATTAAACACAACTTTTTTGCAATAGTATTCGGTAAATTTGCACGAACTATGACACCGATATCCGTATATTCCTCTTCGTATACC
>JAEWXD010000041.1 GCA_023396045.1 Bacillota bacterium
GTTACCCACCCTACTCCCTTAGCAGGGGAGCCCCTTCGGCCTCTTGGGTACTTCTCCATATAGTTCTGGCGGAGAGAGAGGGATTCGAACCCCCGGTACCTTCCAGTATCACTAGTTTTCAAGACTAGCGCCTTCAACCGCTCGGCCATCTCTCCTTATCCACAAGACAATGAATATTATAATATAGGTAGGGCTTTGTGTCAAGTGTTTTTTTGCAAAAATTTATAGCCGCCCCTTGTATAACATTTCCAATAGACTGCAAATTCGATATATTACATATAAGCATAGTATGCAATATATGCTTAAAATAAAAAATGAAAAAGTTAATTTTTTATTGCAAAAAATCTATTTTTTACCAGTTTTAGCTTAAAATGGTTTATTAACATACCGTAATTGATGAAATTTTTGTTGAAAAATAATTTATTTTATGTTTTTCCATTTTTGACTATTTTAGCCCATTTAGAAGCCCTTCTTGGTGTTGAACTTTTACACAACAACTGCAAACCGCTTATTTTAGCCTTTTTAAAGCTGATTACATTTTTGCGCACTGTGAACAAATGGCACATTGCAGTGTTTTTTGAATTCTTTTATAATAAAATCATCAATTAGGAAAGGAACTTACGAACATGACAACAAAAAATGTAAAACTTGGGCTCTTTGGTGTAATTGCCATTGTATTGGCAGTAATTATCTTCTCTTCTACCTTTACGGTAGAAACAGGTGAAGTGGCGATTATTTCTACCTTTGGTAAAGTGAGCAGCATTAAGCAAGAAGGTTTGAACTTTAAACTACCATTTGTACAAAACAAGGATACTATGGAAGTGCGCGAACGCATTTACTACTTCAGTAAAGACAACGATATGGACACCAGCCTTATTGTATCTACCAAAGATATTCAAACCATTAATGTAGAGCTTACAGTGCAAGCCAGCATTGCAGACCCTGAAAAGCTATATAGAAGCTTCCGCGGTAAACACGAAAGCAGATTCATTCGCCCTCGTGTGCGTGAAATTGTGCAAGCCACGATTTCTAAATACACCATTGAAGAATTTATCAGCAAACGCACAGAAATATCCCGCTTAATATTGGACGATTTAAAAGACGATTTTGAAATTTATGGTATTTCTGTAAGCAACATTTCTATTACCAACCACGACTTTAGTGATGAATACGAAAAAGCAGTAGAACAAAAGAAAGTGGCAGAGCAAGCCGTAGAAAAAGCCAGAGCAGAACAAAGTAAATTGGTTTTGGAAGCCGAAAGCAGAGTAAAATTGGCAGAATTTGAACTCAAGCAAAAAGAGTTGCAAGCCGAAGCCAATAAAGTAGAAAGTGCCAGTTTAAGCAAACAACTATTACAAAAAATGGCCATAGAAAAATGGAATGGTATTTTACCTCGTGTACAAGGTGGCGAACCATCTATGCTCATTAATGATGTATTAACAGACCCACAAGAATAATTCAGCTATTCAAAACAAACAAAAGCCTGTAAAGCAATTGCTTTACAGGCTTCTTTTTACAGAGAATTAGGATCTTCTGCGTCTTGTTGTGTTTGCTTCACTTGCACTGGTTGGGGTACTGCTTTTTGTACCTTGTGGAGTATCCATATTAGGAACGTTTGAAGCTTGTGAAGAACTTGTATTGGTTACAGTTGGCTTTTTAAAATAGTCTTCTTGCAGGGGTTTACGTTGTGTAAATGGAGCTGCATTATTTTTTGATGGTGTTGTAAAACTACTGCCACTTGCCGTATTACCGGTATTTACATTTCCATAAGGCACATTGCTTGTGCTGGCAGCATTCACCGGTTTACCCTGTGTTTGTGCTTGTTGCCTTGCTTTGGCTCTCGCAATCATTTTTGCACGCTTGTTTTTTGCATACACTGCATAGCCTGCTGCACCGGTCACACCAAGTAATGTAATGCCAAAAATAGCAAATAGTGGTGAACCGCCAGTGGTTTTTTCAGTTACAGGGTTGATTTCCTCTGTTGGGAAAGGTGTAATGGATTCCACCGGAGCAGAAGAATCTGGCAACATACTGGGTTCTGGTGTGGTAGAAATATCTAAGCCATAAGTAGGCATAGGTGTAATGTCCGGGCGGAAAGGCTCATAAGAAACGCTTGCCAGGTTAGGATTTTTCCATTTGGTGGTATTATAATCTTCTACGGTTTGTACTTTACCTGGGGCTGCAAAGCCTGCATCGGTTTTAGGCAAGTTCGTTATATTGCTTGTAGTTTGTGTTGCGTTATTGGCAAGACCACGCTTATACTCTTCACTTTTCAGGAAGTTGTTAAATTCATTCATGGTCATAGGCTTAAAGTAATTGCCTTGCACATAACCTTCTTTACCGTTGTAATTGATTTTGTACCAGGTTACACCGTCTACTTGTTTTGTTTCTTTGATAAGACCAAGACCGTAACGTTTAATTTTGCCAATGGCTGCACTCTTAACGCTTGCTTGGCTTCTGAAGTTTACATCACCGGCATTTACATACCCATAGGAGCTGAGGGCGTTGCCGTCAAAACCTGCCTGTATGGTTGCAGAAGGCTGTGGTTGGGTTATGTTTTTCAGATAGTTTGCGGCTTCTTGTTGGGATAACATACGCAACTGGTCGCTACGAATATAACCGATTTTATTGTTGTATTGAGCAACAAACCAAGCATAGCCCTCATTATATTCTACCTGACCATTTAAGAATACCACTGTACCGGAATATAATTCACTAATCATTTGGCTATAGCCGCTTGCAAACTGACGGAAAGGCACATTCATGCCCAAGGTCATTGCATAGCCTGTTTGTGCAGGCACAACAGGGGTTGGGGCAGGCTTATAGGCTTCTAAATATTTTTGTGCTTCTGCATCTGTAATTTTGGTAATATCGGCATCTGTTACATAGCCGGCAGCACCACCCACGCTGTTTACAGAATGGTAGAGTATGCCATTGTTCTTTACTTGGCCATAAACATACAGCAAGGTATCACGCGGCATAGTTTGCAATACTTCATTTGCGTTATTATTTGCATTTTTGCGAAGTGCTGTATTATTGGCATTGGTAATAGCATATCCACGATAATGTTCAAAATCATCTTTGGTATTTTTGTATACAAAAATCACCGGATTCTGAGAAACTGTGCCGTCTTGATTCAACTGCACTACCACTTGATTGTTACCGGTTAATTGATAATCGGCAGGTAAATTTTGTGGTCTTGCAACAATGGTGTTATTACCCACGGTATTAATTTGTTGTTGTGTGCTTTGCACAATAGGTGTACCGTTTTCATCTACATAATGAATGGTAATGATAGCTTCCGGGTTCTTTGGTAACACTTTATCATATACAAAGATAACTTCATCAGGAGTTACACTGCTTGCGTTGATAACTTCTACATTTTCTGTTTTGTTACGCAATACATAACCTTCAATATTTTTAACAGGTGTTACCTGTTGTTTACCCAATGTGTTTAAACGTATTACATCGCTTTCAGCAATGCTGGCATAGTTTGCATCTACATATTTTACTACCACAACCGCATTTACAACTGCGTTAGGATCTGGCACTTCCTTATATTGGAAAGTAATTTCAGCTGGTGTAAGTGTACCATCTGCGCCGAGGGTAACGCTTTGTGTGGTTGCACCAACAATAGTAAAATTGCTTGGTACTATGGCATTGGGGGAAATGTTCTGAGCACCTACAGTATTGATGCTTTGTGTGGTAGATTCTACTATTTTTGAACCTTCTTCATCAATATAATGAATGGTTAATACAGCACTTACAGGTGTTGCTTTTTTACGATATGTAAAAGTAATTTCAGAAAGCGTAAGTGTGCCATCGGCTTTTAATTCTACATCATAAGATGTTTTGCCTTCTATATCGTATTGGGAAGAGAAAAAGTTGGGGGTAATGGTATGGGTGCCCACACTATTTAATGTTTGCACAGTATCTTCTGCTACCGATTTTGCATCGGTATCTACATAATGAATGGTAACCATACCTTGCACTTCTGCTTTTTTATATTTGAAGCTTACATCAGAAGGAGAAACTTCTCCAGTGGCTTGTACAAATACTTCATAGCTCTTTGGTTCTAATAAGTGAAAGCCCTCTACATTTTGTTGTGGCTCTAATGTAAATGCACCTTCACTTTCATAAAGCATAGCGGTGTCTTCTGCAATTTTGTTACCTGTTTCGTCTACATAGTGTACATTTACTGTAGCTGCAACGGCTTTTTTAGCAAATTGGAATACCAATGGATTGGTGCTTACTGCGCCATTTGCATCTACACTTACAGTTTTTACCATTTCATCTTTCAAATCGTAAGCGGCAGTTTCTTGCACATTACGCACTTGAATGGTATGTTCGCCAACGCCGGTAAGTGATTCTGTGTATTCATACAGAGAGGTTTCCCCATCCATATATTGCACTTTCAATTCTACATTTACAGCAGGCGTATTTGGCGTTTCTTCATTTGTTGCAGGTTCGGTTGGTTCTTCTGTATTTGGAACTTCTTCACCAGGGGCTGGTGCATCTACTGTTAAGTATTTGCTCATAATATAACCGGTTTTGGTAGCGCCTTTGAATGTAAAGTTAATTTTTGCCCAATTTTCACCGCTCTTATCTACATATTCAAGTATAGTAACCTCTTCACCTGTACTAAGTTTGGTGATAATTTCACCTGCTTTACCGGTGGTTGGTTGCTTACGAACGTTGATATTATCGGCATTTACTTTGGCTTTACCCAAGTTTTCTGTTTGTGGATTTTCAGCCGGGATTTCTTCACCGGTTTCTGAAGCACCCGGTTCTTCTACTTCGCTTGGCTCTTCTACAGGTGCAGCAGGTTCTTCTGCAGGCGTATCGGCTTTAAATGTAAACACTACTTCATTTGGTTCTACATAGCCATCTGCCATAAGGTAAACGGTTTGTTCTGCTGCACTTGTTAAAGTATAATTTTCAAAATCAGTTTTACTTGCAGTAACGGTTTTGCCACCTTGTACATCAATCAAAACTTGTTCGGCAGGTTGTAGTTCTTGTTTGGTATCTTCATCTATATATTTTACGGGAATGGTTACAGGGTTTACTGTGGGTTCTTCTACTATTTCCGGTTCTTTGGTTTCTTCTATGGCATAGAAATCTACAGTGGATTGAGACAATGTGTTGTCGTTATACAATTCCACAACGGCTGAACTTTCACCCTCTATTACAAAACCTTGTGGCAAAAGATCTGTATTGGCATAAATGGTAGTAGTGCCAAGCTCTGTAATATGAATTTTTTCATTTGCAAACACTTCGCCTGTAGTTTTATTATGGTAATTTACTTCCACATCTGCACCCAAAGCAGGTTTTTCTGCTTGCAAGGTAAACACAATGCTGGTAGGGTTCACAATGCCGCCTTCTTGTAATTCAACGGTTTTGCTATCGCTATCCACCAAAATATAACCTTGTGGAATCAAAGCATAATTTACATTTACATGGTTTGTACCCAGGCTTTCTGCAAGGAAATTATCGCTTGCTAACACATTGCCTTTTTCATCTTGGTAGCGCACTTCAACACTTGCAGGCACCACTTGTGGCGTGCTTGGTTCTTCTACAGGTGCAACAGGTTCTTCGGACGGCTCTTCTGCCGGTGCAGCAGATTCCCCCGGCACAGGTTCTGAAGAAGGCTCTGTTTCTTCCGGCATAGGATAAATAGAAACATACAATAGTATAGTTTCTACTATTTGATCGCCAATCATAACTTGAATAGGGTAGCTGCTGCCGGTTAATGCACCATCTGCATCTACCAAGCCTTCTAATAAAGCACCATTATTAGGCAAGAAGCTATATTCCGGATGCTCTGTATTTTGAATGGTAAGCATTAAATGATTGATATCATCTTGTGGCCCCAATTGTACCCAATACTCATTATTTTCTGAATTGGGTACGGGTACAGCAAACAGCTCATTGCCTCCGTCTTCATTCATACTGGTAAGGGATATGGAGTAAGTTTTTTGCACAACTTCTGCTTGTGCTACCGGCAAGGCAAAATTGCCTATTAAAATCGCCAGTGCTGTAAGAAGTGCAAGTAGTTTATGTTTGTTCATAACATACCTCCCGTTTTTTTCATATTATATCAACGAATGAATATTACAAATTATTTCGTTAACTATTAAAAAAGTATTAATAGTTATTTAATTTTAATAAAATTTAGGTTTTTTGTCAATGCAAATCATTACGTACATTGTATGCATTACAGTATAAGCGTTACATCATTCTCACTGCTATTTAAGAAAACCCGACCAATGGTCGGGTTTTCTTGCACCACATATTATGCAATCAATTTACCTTTAAATATACGATATTTAATTTGTAAAGTGTCTTTATCTACCAAAATGATATTGGCATATTTATTTTTGTCCAAGCTGCCGTATTTATGATAAATACCAATTTCTTTTGCAGGGTTTACACTTGCACATTTTACAGCACTTGCCAAAGGAATACCCATATTTTGCACAGCATTTACCATGCAATCGTACAAATTGGTGGCAGAGCCGGCAATGGTACCGTCTGCCAAGGTTGCTATTTTGCCCTGTTTAATGACGGTTTGACCGCCCAGGCTATATTGCCCATCAGGCATGCCGGTAGCTTCCATGCTATCACTGATGAGCATTACCCTATCATCCCCAAACATAGTAAAGGCAAGACGCACCATGGTAGGGCTAATATGTATACCATCGGTAATAATTTCAACCCTTGCAAAGTCGGTATCAAAGGCAGCACCGATGGGACCGGCATCTCTATGGCTGAGGCCATTCATCGCATTGTACATATGGGTAAGTTGCTTTGCACCTTTTTGGAAAGCAACCTGTGTTTGTTCATAATTCGCTGTGGTGTGGCAAACGGATATAACCACTTCATCTTTTACTTGCTCAATAAAGTCCAGAGCACCTTCGGTTTCCGGAGCTACATCGCAAATCTTTATTAAGCCATTTGCTTTTTGTTGCAAACGGCGGAACATATCCACATTACAAGGCACAATATATTTTGGGTTTTGTGCACCCTTTTTGCTGCTGTGAATAAAAGGTCCTTCCATATTGATGCCCACAAGGTCCGCACCTGCACCATTTTTATAGTTGGCGGCGGTTTCAAAAATTTGGGCGAGCATATCTTCACTTAAGGTCATAGAAGCCGGGCAAATAGCCATAACACCATTTTGCAATTGGTACTTTGCAATGGTGTCTATACTTTCCATGCTGCCGTTACAAAAATCTGCACCCATACAGCCGTGAAAGTGAATGTCTACCAAACCGGGAATAGCAAAACAATTGCTTGCGTCTAAAACTTCACCATGGGGGGTATCGCTAATATATTCGCCGTTGGTGTACAGTTCTTTATCTATAAAACTTGCGTCATCTTGAAAAACCAGTGCATTTTGAATAATCATATTGATCTCCTTGCATTTTATTTATATATAGCATACCCTAAAAATGAATTTTGTAAACCATCAATTGACAAAATTTTACAGCCTTGCTACTATAAAATAAAGAAGGTGAACATATGAAAAAACTTATTTTAATAAGCGTTTTATTGTTTTGTATCTGTAATTTAGCCCGGGCACAAGAACTACCCGTGCAAGCTGCGCTAACACTTGCCCAAACCAGATTTACAAAAGCCGCTACCATAGAGGCTACTTTAGAACTTACAGCCCTACAAAGCTTGCCTGCCCCACTGCTTGTAGTAGATGATAACGGTAATGTTTTAAGTGATGAAATCACCCTAAGCAAAGGCGAAACACAAAATATTACACTTAAATTGGAAATTACCGAGCAAGCCTTACAAAATGGCAACGCACGCATAAAACTAAAAGTGCCACAAAAGGTAAAACGGGAAATTCAATATAGCAATTTACCACTTACACAAGAAATTCATTTGGTGGCACTTACGGAACTTAATACATTGGAACTTGTGTATAAGGACTTGCCAAGTGTTGTATTAACAAACAACAATGCCACATTTAACATACAGCTTCAAAATTTTGGGGAATATGATGCAAGTGATATCACTCTACATTTTTTAGACCAAGCAATAAACATTCCCGATATAAAAGCAGGTGAAAACTATACCACAGAATTGCAAATAAAAAATATCCAAAGCGATATACAACTTACACCCAGCCTTACTTTTACCATGAACAATGAAAAAGTGAGCAAAGAATTTGCAAGCAAAATAATACATACAGGTATAGCCTACATAAAAATAAAAGAAAAGAAGTAAGGACACATTTATGAAAGAAAAAATAGAACAGTTTAAAAAATTACAACGCACTTTACATGCCAAATCACATTTGATGGGCGTTTTAAGCTTTGATAGTGAAACACAAGCACCCAAGGGATCTACCGACGGCCGCGGCGAAACCATGGCAATGCTAAGCGAAGAAATATTCACCCTGCAAACCAGCCCCGAAGCTTTTGCGCTTATTGACGAATTGAAAAATGCAAAAGATATAGATCCTATTACAGCAAGGCAAGTGGAGCTCATGGATCGTGAATTAAAAATGCTCAAAAACATGCCCATGCAAGAATATATTGACTACCGGGTGTTGCTCAATAAATCCCACGAGGTATGGGCAGAGGCAAAGGTAAACAACGACTTTGCAAGCTTTGCACCGTATTTAGAAAAAATTATACAAGCCAACATTCGTATGGCAGGATATATTGATAGCAGTAAAAAGCCTTACGATGCCTTGCTTGGCCAATATGAATATGGCTATGGTATGGCAGACTATGACCCTTTCTTTACCGCCATGCAAAAAAATTTGGTGCCCATTATTTTAGAAATTGGCAAGCGCCCCGCACCCAATACTTCTTTTTTAGAAACAAGTTACCCCATAGAGCAACAAAAAGCTTTAAGCCAACGTGTAATGGATATTATGGGGATAGACAAGCGCTATTGCGCCCTATCTGAAAGTGAACACCCCTTTACCACCCATTTTAACAAGCATGATGTGCGCATTACCACCCACTACTATGAAAATGCAGTAGATTCTTCTTTATATAGCGTATTGCATGAAGGTGGCCATGCCCTTTATGAATTGCATACCGGTGATACATTGCAAAACAGCAACTTGGCAACCGGTACAAGCCTTGGTATGCATGAAAGCCAATCTCGTTTTTACGAAAATATCATTGGCAGAAACAAAGCCTTTACCAACCGTTTACTTGTGTTGATGCAGGAAATATTCCCTACACAATTACAAAATGTAAGCCAGGAAGAATTCTACAGGGCACTCAACAAGGTAAGCCCTTCGCTAATACGAATAGAAGCAGACGAACTAACCTATTCCTTACACGTATTGATTCGATATGAAATAGAAAAGAAACTGATTTCCGGCGAACTTGCCGTTGCAGACGCCCCAGCCTACTGGAACAAGCTGTATAAAGACTACCTGGGTGTAGATGTACCAAATGATAGCCAAGGTATTTTACAAGATGTGCACTGGGCTTTGGGTAGTATTGGTTACTTTCCCACCTATGCTTTGGGCAGCGCTTACGGTGCACAAATGTTGCACGCTATGCAAAAACAAATTGATTTTCAAGCTTGCTTGGAAAGTGGCGATATTGCGCCTATTAGCAAGTGGTTGGAAGAAAATATCCATGTACATGGCAGTATGTTAGACCCAAAACAAATATTAGAACAATGCTGCGGTGAAGCCTTCAACCCACAATACTACTTTGACTATTTAAGCAATAAATTTAAAGAAATATATCAATTATAATATGAAAAACAATCTATTATATAAAGCAAAACACGCATTACAATATGCACCTTTGTGTGTACCTGTGGCCTTTTTGGCTTTGTATGTAGATGCCACCATAGGCAATATAGGGGGCTACTTTACAGTAGCCCCTTATGTAGTGTATGCCATTTATCTACTGAAAAAAGGCACTGAAAACAATTGCATAAAAACCTGTAACAGTATTTCCATATTGCTTTCTTGTATTTTGGCAAATGCCAATTTACAAAACCAAGCCCCTTACTTTAAACCCTTTTCTGTGTTACAGTTAATACTGCTACTTTCTACCCTTATATTTGCCATACAATTACCTTTTATATTAAAAAATAAAAAAGCACATGTGTGTGATACAGAATGCAATAATAAAGAATAGCTGCTCGTTATTATAGTACACTACGAATTGAGAGGTGATATTATGAAAAAAATATTGGCCGTTTGCCTGCTTCTTTTACTAACTTTTTCGCTACTACCTGCTAACCCTGCAAAAGCAGAAATTGTATATGAATTTCCATTCTTTGGTTTTACGCACAATGCACCCAACACCGGTGTAATGTTGCCTGCTCGTTTTGACCCTAAGATAACTACCTATTTACTTACGGTGGGCGCCTTTGTAAGCGATGTGCGGCTTACTCCACAATATGGCAGCCCAGAAATATACCAAGTCTTTATTAACGGTATTGCTGTAGGTAGCCTGCAAGAAGGCCCCAGCATTAAAATAGACAACAATACCAGCACTGCCATTATTGAATTCAAAGGCCCTAATGTATATAGGCAATATACAGTATACATTCAACGCAGGCCAAGCGAAAAGCGTACAAGAGTATCTGCCGGCTTTATTGAACCTTATTGGAAACGCAAAGATTTGCGTATTAAAGCAGACCTTGTAAATATAAAATACAGCGAAGGCAACATTAGCACCTATGTAGATGAAACTAATGCCATTTACGACCATGTAGTGGATAAAAATGCCATACTCTACTATGGCACAATAGATAACCCCAAACGTGCCAGAACCTTAGACGAATTTGTTGCAAATTACAACATTGGCAACAGCAACCTTTATAGATTGATTTATATTGAAGATAAAATTGTTGCCATACTACCCTATAATGCAGATGGTATAAAATAAATGCCCCACTGCCAATTGCTTTGCATTTGGCAGTTTTTTATTGTTATAGTTGATGATAAACTGTAATTTTCTGATTTGACAGCAAGCCAAAAACAAGCTAAAATAAAGGGGTATCAGAATTTTGAAGGAGCTTGCTTTGCGAATATTAGGTATAGACCCCGGCCTTGCCATTGTGGGTATAGGCATTATTGATGTGGTGAATGGAAAAACACAATATGTGCGCCACGACACCATATTAACCGGCCCTGAAATGCCCTTTCAAGACCGATTGGTTAAAATTTGCAAAGACTTGCAGGATATTATTACACTCTACCAACCGGACAATATTGTATTTGAAGAACTGTTTTTTGCAAAGAACGTAAAAACAGCCTTACAGGTTGCCGCTGCCCGTGGTTGTGCCATAAGCGTAGCTGCCCAGCACACTGCCCAGCTTTACGAATATACGCCTATGCAAATTAAACAAGCCTTGGTTGGCTATGGTAGGGCTGATAAATTGCAAATACAACAAATGGTAAAACTGATGTTAAAGCTGAATAGTATACCCAAGCCGGACGATGCTGCCGATGCCTTGGCCGTAGCCATTACCCACGCCAACACCGGTTATGCCAAAGAACAATTTAGAATGAAATAGCAATTATTGCAGAAACGAAAAAAATGATAGCATATTTAAAAGGAACTCTATTAGAGAAAAATGCCAACGAGGTAGTGCTACTGGTAAACGGTGTAGGCTACCTTGTTTATTGTAGTTATAACACGTTGGCAAGTTTAGGCCATTTAGGGAGCGAATGTGAACTTTACATCAAAATGGTGGTGCGTGAAGATGCCATGGACTTATTCGGCTTTTCCAGCCGTGATGAAAAATCACTTTTCACTTTGCTTACCGGCATTAGTGGTGTTGGCCCCAAAACTGCCGTGGGTATACTTGGCACCATGAGCGTAAAGGATTTAAAAACAGCCATTGCCATGAACGATACCGTAGCACTTGCACGTTGCCCCGGTATTGGCAAGAAAACAGCCAGCCGCATTGCCTTAGAATTGCGCGATAAAATGGGTGATGAATTATTGCTTGCAAACGATGATGGCTTTGAAAGCGTAGCCACTGCCGGTGTAGATAGAGATGCCAAGAGTGAAGCCTTGGTGGCTTTAAAATCTTTGGGTTACACTCAATTGGAAGCAAGCAATGCACTTAAAGCGGCTTTACAAGCGCACAGTGGTGAAAACCTTAGCGCTGATGATATGATTCGTTTTGCACTCAAGTCCATGAGTGGCCTATAAGGAGAATGCAATGGAAAATTTAGAAATAGATAGGCTCATAAGCTCCGGCTTTAAACCGGAAGAGGATATGCAAGAGCAAAACCTACGCCCTAAAAGTTTACAGGAGTACATTGGCCAACAGGGCTTGCGAGATAGTTTAAAAATATATATACAAGCTGCCTTAGAACGCCACCAACCCTTAGACCACATACTGCTCTATGGCCCTCCGGGGCTTGGTAAAACCACCATGGCCGGCATCATTGCTGCTGAAATGGGGCAAAATATAAAAATTACATCCGGCCCTGCCATTGATAGACCAGGGGACTTGGCCTCTATACTTACCAACTTGAACCCAGGCGATGTGTTGTTTATAGACGAAATTCACCGTTTAAGCCGTAGTGTAGAGGAAGTGCTCTACCCAGCCATGGAAGACTATGCCTTGGATATTATGATAGGCAAAGGCCCTACTGCGCGTAGTATACGTTTGGATTTACCTCAATTTACCTTGGTTGGTGCAACCACAAGAGCGGGTTCTTTAACAGCTCCTTTGCGCGACCGTTTTGGTATCATCTATCGTTTGGAAATGTATAGCAACGAAGAGCTTGCCAAAATCATCTCTCGCAGTGCCAAAATTTTGGGCGTGGAATACGAGCCGGAGGGCATACTGGAAATTGCACGCCGTAGTAGAGGCACCCCGCGTATTGCTAACCGTATGCTCAAGCGTGTGCGAGACTATGCACAAATCAAAGCACATGGTGTGATAAATTATGAAGTTTCCAAAGATGCCATGGATATGCTCAATGTAGATGCCTTTGGCCTGGACAATGTAGATAGAACCATGCTGGAAACGCTCATCAAAAAATTTGGTGGCGGTCCAGTGGGCTTGGATACCCTATCTGCCATGACGGGCGAAGACGCTGTAACCATAGAGGATGTTTACGAGCCTTACTTACTACAACTTGGCTTTTTAATGCGCACCCCACGTGGTAGAATGGCTACCCCTGAAGCCTATAAGCACTTAGGCCTAACCATGCCAAGCCAAGATGAGAACCAATTCAAAATGAATTTAGAAGAGATATAAATGAAAACCAGCGATTTTAATTATGATTTACCAGAGGAACTGATTGCCCAGCACCCTGTAGAACCCCGTGATAGCAGCCGCTTTTTGGTGTACCATAGAGATAGCCAAAGCATAGAGCATAAGCATTTTTATGACCTGCCAAACTACCTGCAAAGTGGCGATGTACTTGTAATAAACAATACCAAAGTTATACCCGCAAGGCTCTTGGGTGAAAAAGAAGATACCCAAATACCTGTAGAAATACTTTTGTTAAAGCGGCTTACCACAAACACTTGGGAAGCCATTGTAAAACCCGGCAGGCGCTTAAAAACAGGCACTGTTTGCAATTTTGGTGGTGGCAAACTAAAAGCCAAAATCAAAGAAGTAATGGCAGATGGTGGCCGTGTTGTAGAATTTATGTACCAAGGTATTTTTGAAGAAGTGTTAGACGAGCTTGGCCAAATGCCCCTGCCCCCCTACATTCACGAAAAATTGGAAGATAAATCCCGCTACCAAACCGTATATGCAAAATATGACGGCAGCGCGGCTGCGCCTACCGCAGGCCTACACTTTACCGATACCTTGCTTGCCAAAATAGAAGCCATGGGAGTGCAAATTGTGCCTGTGCTATTGCATGTAGGCTTGGGCACATTCAGGCCTGTAAAAGCGGAAGAAATCAGTGAACACAGCATGCACAGTGAATATTGTGAAATTAGCCAGGAAGCTTGTGATGCCATTAATACGGCACGTGCAAAAGGTGGCCGTTGTATTTGTGTAGGCACTACTTCTGTGCGTTGCTTAGAAAGCTGTGCAAAAGACGGAAAGCTTATCCCTCAAAAGAAAGATACCTCTATATTCATTAGCCCGGGCTATCATTTTGAAGCAGTGGATGCACTCATTACCAACTTCCACCTACCCAAAAGCACATTGCTTATGCTGATTAGTGCACTCATGGGTAGAGAGGAAGCTTTGCGTGTATATAGTGTAGCTGTTGGTGAAAAATACAGATTCTTCAGCTTTGGCGATGCAATGATGATACTATAACATAGCTTGTGATTTAATATACATTATTTATTTGTTTTATTTATAAATCAATTTTTATAAATTGACAAAATTTTATAATAAATGTATGATGAATATATGTTTTTAATAGCTTAAGGAGGCTTATTATGGCAAATGTTACAATGGATAAAATAGTAGCACTCTGTAAAAATAGAGGCTTTATATATGCAGGCTCTGAAATTTATGGGGGCCTTGCAAACTCTTGGGACTACGGCCCCTTAGGTGTAGCGCTCAAAAACAATATTAAAAAAGCTTGGTGGCAAAAATTTGTGCGTGAAAACGAACACAATGTAGGCATAGATGCTGCCATTATTATGAACCGTAATGTATGGGTTGCTTCCGGCCACGTTGGCAACTTTAACGACCCACTCATGGACTGTAAGGCTTGTAAATCTCGCTTCCGTGCAGACAATTTAATTGAAGACTGGGCAAAAGCCAAGGGCGAAGAACTCAGCGCAGACGGTTGGAGCAATGAAAAAATGGAGCAGTTTATTGCCGACAACGGCATCGTTTGCCCAGACTGTGGTAAACAAGAGTTTACAAACATCCGTAAATTTAACATGATGTTTAAAACCTTTCAAGGCGTTACAGAAAACAATGCCAACGAATTATTCTTACGCCCTGAAACAGCACAAGGTATTTTTACCAACTTTAAAAATGTTGTACGCACCACTCGCCGTAAATTGCCTTTGGGTATTTGCCAAATTGGTAAAAGCTTCCGCAACGAAATTACTCCGGGTAACTTTATTTTTAGAACCCGTGAGTTTGAACAAATGGAGCTTGAATTCTTCTGCAAACCCGGTACAGATGTGGAATGGTTTGAATACTGGCGTGCTTTCTGCCGTGATTGGTTGCTTTCCTTGGGTGTAAGCAAGGACAAATTACGTTTAAGAGACCACGCACCGGAACAGCTCTCTCACTACAGCAAGGCTACTACCGACTTTGAATATCTATTCCCATTCGGTTGGGGCGAACTTTGGGGCGTTGCAAATCGTACCAACTTTGACTTAACAGCCCACCAGAACACCAGTGGTGAAAACATGGAATATATTGACCCTGTTACCAACGAACGCTTTATACCTTATGTTATAGAGCCTTCCTTAGGGGCAGATCGTTCTGTGCTTCTCTTCCTATGTGATGCATACGAAGAACAGGAAATTGCAGAAGGCGATGTACGTACCGTATTGCACCTGCACCCAGCGCTTGCACCAAACAAAGCTGCTGTATTACCGTTGCAAAAGAATAAGTTGGGCGAATTGTCTCGCAAAATTTATAACCAGCTTACACCATATTTTGATGTTGAGTATGATGAAACCGGTTCCATTGGTAAGCGTTACAGACGTCAAGATGAAATCGGCACACCGCTTTGCATTACTGTAGACTTTGAAACAGAGGAAACTGGCACCGTTACCGTGCGTGATAGAGATACCATGCAGCAAGAACGCATTGCTGTTGACCGATTAAAAGACTATATTGAAAAACGCATACTGTTTTAAAAAATGAATAGCGCACAGTGCAAGCTGTGCGTTTTATATTGCCATATTGTACAGCGATTTGGATTGAAGAAATACCAAAATAATGCTATAATTTATACAAATTGTAAACATTCATTTGCAAAACATACACCAAAACACTTGCTTTTTGCATTCTAAATGCAAAAAACAACACAAATACACATAAGCTATATACATAGCGAAAGGAGCCCTTATGTTTTATGGAGCATTAGAAGCCGGTGGTACCAAGATGGTATGCGCCATTTTTAACGAACAAGGCGAAATGTTAAAAAGAGAGAGTATTCCTACCGAAACACCTGCCATTACTGTGCCCAAGTTAATTGCATTCTTTAAAAGCGAAAACATTGCATCACTTGGTGTTGGCTGTTTTGGTCCACTGGATTTAAACGAAAAAAGTGCTACTTTTGGCTATATTAGCACTACACCTAAACTTGCTTGGCGCAACTATCCACTGGTGCAGGCTTTTGAAGAAGGCCTAAATGTGCCTGTAAAGCTGGATACTGACGTAAATGCCGCTGCCTTTGCAGAAGCCACACTTGGTGCAGCCAAAGGTCTGCAAAGCTGTATGTACGTTACCATAGGCACCGGAATTGGTGGTGGTATGTATATCAACGGCCAAATGACGCACGGCTTGGTTCACCCGGAAGTTGGCCATATTGCCGTAAAACTGCATAAAGACGACCCCATGCCACAAGGCGTTTGCCCAAGCCATGGCTGTTGTTTGGAAGGCTTGGCAGCCGGCCCCGCTATGGAAAAACGTTGGGGCAAAAGTGCCAAGGAACTGCCTGACGATCATATTGCTTGGGAAATTGAAGCAGACTACCTTGCCCAAATGTGCTGCACGGCTATATACTTAGTATCCCCCGAAAAGATTATTTTGGGTGGCGGCGTAATGCAACGCAAGCATATATTTACTTTGATTCATAAAAAAGTGAAAGAATATTTGAATGGCTATATAGACTCCCCAGCCATTTTGGAGGATATTGAAAACTATATTGTTGAGCCTGGCTTAGATGTACATAGTGGTATTACTGGGTGCTATTTGTTAGCGCGGGAAGCGGAGAAATAAAAAAATCGGGAATTCATTCTATGCCTGTTAAAAAAATACAAATTGTGAGCCTTTCTAAAGGCATATTGGGTGAGGATTTTATTGCCCACGAATTAAAAATTGGTATAGAGCGCTTGCAAGCCTATGGTGTGGAAGTATGCTTTTCTAAGCATGCTTTAAAAGGTATGGCATTTTTAGAACAGAACCCCCAGGCAAGGGCTGAAGATTTGCTGCAAGCCTTTGCAGATGATAGTATAGATATGATATTGTGTGCCATTGGTGGCGATGATACATACAGATTGCTCCCCTACTTATTTGAAAATGATGAGCTTGCCCATGTGGCAAAACAAAAGGTATTCTTAGGCTATTCTGATACCACGGTGAACCACTTTATGCTACATAAATTGGGTTTACATAGTTTTTATGGGCAATCCTTTTTATCTGATGTTTGCGAGTTAGATAAAGAAATGCTCCCATACAGTAAATTCTATTTTGAAGAGCTTTTACATACAGGGCGCATTACAGAAGTACAGGCAAGCCCCCTTTGGTATGAAGAACGCAATGATTTTAGCCCACAAGCAGTGGGTACTGCCATGCCAAGCCATACAAACCATGGTTTTGAGCTTTTGCAAGGCAAACCTGCTTTTGAAGGTAAAATTTTAGGTGGCTGTATAGAAACCATGTATGATATGTTTAACAATACACGCCATACAGATTCTGTTGCACTTTGCAATAAGTACCAATTATTCCCAAGCCTTGCCGACTGGAAGGGCAAAATTTTATTGCTGGAAAGTGCAGAAAACAAAAGTTCGACCGAACAATACAGAAAAATGTTACAGGCGCTTGCAAACTTTGGTATTTTTGATGTGGTAAACGGCGTATTGGTAGGTAAACCAGCCAATAACTGTTACTATGAAGAATACAAAGATATTTTGCCGGAAGTAATTGCAAACAAAAAACTCCCCATTGTGTACAATGTAAACATTGGTCACGCAAATCCAAGGTGCATTTTGCCATTGGGGGTGCCTGCCAAGGTAGATGTGGCAAAGCAAAAAATAAGCTTTGAATGATTTTTAATACAATAAAACGATTCATCTTTCATACTATGAATGGAAGATGAATTTTATTTTGGATATTTACAATTCTTTGCCCATTTTAAAAAATAAATATAATTATACTTCCGTACTCTTATTGCAATCTCATAATAAAGTATTGGGTTTTTAAACAAGAATAATAAAGTTCTTTATTTTTTGCTCGTTTTAAACCAAATTCATTCCAAAAAATATATATCACTTGAAAAGAAATTACACAATAAAGAACTTACAAAGATACCAACAATAATATCCAATCTAACCCCTCTCTATTATGTTTTAGAGAGGGTTTTTAGTGTATATTTTAATAAGCCATCTATATAGTGATGGCAGAAATAATATTGAGGAGAACAATATGATTAAAACAATAGAGCTTTATTTGGTTACCAACAACAATGGCCTACAAGCTGTTGCATTTTATAAAGAAGTTTTTGGTGCAGAAGTGGTTAGTTGCCTTACATTTGGCCAAGCCATACCCAATACACCGGAAGAAAAAAAGGACTTGCTGCTCAATGCCAACCTTAACATTCATGGAATCCGTATGCAAATTTCTGATAATGGTACGGAACATGCTTATGTACAAGGTAACAATATGACCGCTTGCCTGCAAATTGACAATATAGAAGAGGCCAATGCAATTTTTACAAAGCTTGCCCAAAATGCCCAAAGAATAGATATGGAAATGCAAGAAACACCATGGAGCCCTGCTTATGGCAACTTAGTAGATAAATTTGGCATGAACTGGTAAATTAACACAGAAATTCCTGGTTTTGTTTCTAAAACCGTTACCTTTTAAGGAGGTAATGATGCCCTTTTCTAAAAATCTTGGCTTGCAGCTCTACGTAGATGATGTAGCTGCCGAAAAAGCCTTCTTTCAATCCATAGGCTTTACAATACTGAAAGAAACAGAAATGGCTGGTTACCCTATCGTTACAATGAAAACATGCAATGAATCTTCAGTACTATTTACCATATATGCAAAAGAATTTATTTGGCAAGTTTCACCAGCAGTGATTGATATGATGCCAAGTATATTGTTTGAAACAGAAAATATTGAAGCTTTGCAAACCACCGTATATAAGGCAGCACCGGAATGTAGTGAAATTGCGTTTGAACCCTTCCCCAACTTTCATTTTGCAACCCCAAATGGTATGCACTATGCTGTGAAAGGCATAAAATAAGCAATAAAAAAGCCCTGCTTGCGCAGGACTTTTTTATTAGCCTTGTTTTTGTTTATGTTTAGGATTTTCGCATATTACCATAACTTTACCTTTGCGTTTGATAATTTTGCATTTTTCACAAATAGGCTTAACGCTTGGACGAACTTTCATTGTAATGCGCCTCCTTAATTTAATTCTTGCTTCGCCATGTAATTCTGCCACGAGACAGATCGTATGGTGAAAGCTCTACAGTTACTTTATCACCCGGATAGATACGAATATAATTCATACGCATTTTGCCGGATATATGACCTAAGATTCTATGGCCATTGGGCAATTCTACCAAAAACATTGCGTTTGGCAGGGCTTCCACAATGGTACCTTCCATTTCTAAAACATCATCTTTTGCCATAGTTACATACCTCCCTAAAAGTGTCTAGTTCAGTTCTAAGACTACTATCTAATATATGTTGCTTTTGTTCTTTTTGTTGCAAAAAGTGATTTGCTAAATAAGGGCTTGCTTTGAGGTGTTTGATCTTTTTGCGTTTTGGCTTATTTAATTTGCGTAAATCGCCATCGGCAATGGATACAAACGCTTCATTTATGCTATCTACTACGATGAACAAGCGCCCCTTGTCTCTACCCTGTGTGGAGAGAACTACACGCCCTATTTCAAACGTTTGTACGTTCAAACTAAGCGTCCTCCTTCCATTCAAAACCTGGATAGGTTAGCAACTCAGGTAAGCCATCTCTTATTAGGAGGGTATGTTCATAATGGGCACAATTTGAGCCATCTGTTGTTTTAATTGTCCAATTATCACTCAACATATGTACATCCCAGGTGCCGGCAGAAATCATAGGCTCTATACAAACGGTCATATTTTTATAAATACGAACACCTTTACCGGGTGTGCCAAAGTTAAAAATACTTGGCTCTTCATGTAAGTTTGTGCCTATGCCATGGCCTGTTAAAACTTTAATTACGCCATAGCCTTCTTTATCGGCCACTTGGAACACTGCGTTGCCAATATCGCCGAGCCTTGCACCAGCAATTGCTTTTTTTGCGCCTTCAAAAAATGCTTTTTCTGTGGTTGCAATTAGTTTTGCATCTGCATCGCTAATTTTGCCAATACCAACGGTAATAGCACTGTCGCTATACATGCCGTCTAAAACGGCACCACAGTCTAAACTTAAAATATCGCCTTCCTTACACACATGCTTATGGCTAGGTATGCCATGCACCACACTATCGTTTAAGCTGGTGCAAAGTGTGCCAGGAAAACCCTCGTAACCCTTGAATGCAGGTTCCGCGCCATATTTACGGATATACCTTTCGGCAATACCGTCCAACTCCATGGTGGTAACACCTGCTTTTGCATGCAGAATGGTTTCTTGCAATGCATCATACAGAATTTTACCGGAATCGCGCATTTTTTGAATTTGTATAGGGTTTTTTATACTAATCATTATGTGCCTCAAAAACCTTGCGTACGTCTTCCGTAACTTGATCCAGTGCTTGCGCACCGTCTACAGTTACCAACTTGCCGGCTTTTTGATAATAGTCAATAAGAGGAGCGGTTTGTTCAGAATATACTTTTAAGCGAGCTAAGATCGTTTCTTCACAATCGTCTTTACGTTGGATAATTTCTGTGCCACATTTGGCGCAATTTGTTTCCCCGTTTAAGAATGCAATGTGATAAACTGATTGGCAGCTTGGACAAACCCTTCTGCCACCAATGCGTTTTACAAGCACATCGTCTGCAACGTCAATATTTACTACAAAGTGAATATCTGCAATCTGGCTTAAAGCTTCTGCCTGCGCAACTGTGCGAGGAAAGCCATCCAAAATGTAACCGTTCTTACAGTCTTCTTGTGCCAAACGTTCTTTGGCAATTTCTATTACTACGCTGTCTGGCACCAATTTGCCAGCATCCATATATTCTTTTGCCTTTTTACCTACGGCAGTACCTTCAATAATTGCTTTACGAAGAATATCACCGGTAGAAATCTGTGGAATTTGGTATTCCAAGCATATTTTTTGTGCGTGGGTTCCTTTGCCGGCCCCCGGAGGTCCTAAGAAAATAACGTTCATACTGTTACCTCCATGTATTAACTATCCGCAATACAGGCGCAGTATAAAGCTACGCCTGTATGTGCTTTTATAGGAATCCTTGATAATTGCGTGTTGTAAGTTGACCTTCCAACTGACGCATGGTTTCAAGGGAAACACTTACACCGATTAAGATGGAAGATGCTGCAAAAGGAATCGCTGCTTGAAGCTGTGCTGTAGCTAAGGTTGGCAATGTTGCAATAACAGCCAAGAACAAAGCATCAAATGTTGTTAAACGATTTTTAACACGAGCAATGAAGCCAACGGTTGCTTTACCAGAGCGAATACCCGGAATAGCACCACCATTTTCTTGTAAGTTACGCGCAATTTCATCAGCATTATAAGTAATTGCAGAATAGAAGAAGGTAAAACCAAAAATCAATAATGCAGTTACAAGCATATAGCCTACGCTACCAGGGCCAAAGTTCATGCCCCACCACATAGCAAAACCGCTTGTGGGGTTGGTAAGCTGAATAATTGTGCTTGGGAAAGACATAAATGCAAATGCGAAGATGAGTGGCAATACGCCGCTGGCATCTACCTTAATAGGCATATAGGTGTTTTGACCACCATACATTTTTCTGCCACGAACACGTTTTGCATAGTTCACAGGAATGCGTCTTTCGCCTAAGTTGATAAAGGTAATTAAAATTACCATTACAACCAATAGTACCAGCACCATAATTACCTTAAACCAGTCAGACAAAGCACCGTTTGTAACGGCTTGCACAATCAATTGACGTGTGCCTACAAACAAGTTGCTAATAATACCGGAGAAGATAATGAGAGAAACACCGTTGCCGATGCCTTTTTCTGTAATACGTTCGCCTAGCCACATTGCAAGTGTGGAACCTGCTGCCATGCTTATGCCTACAAGCAAAGTGTTAAAGAAGCCAGGCTTAATAACACCAATGCTGGATACCAAACCGATGGCTTGGAACAAAGCCAAACCGATGGTTACATAACGGGTAATTTGCGCAATTTTCTTTCTGCCTTCTTCCCCTTGTTTTTGTAGCCTTTCCAAAGCAGGAATGGCTACTGCAAGCAATTGCATAATAATGCTTGCGTTAATATAAGGGGTAATACCCATGGCCATAATGGTCATGTTTTGGAAGGCATTACCGGTCATCATATTTACAAGATCCAAAACATCTAAGTTATTGGCTGCAAATTGAGTTTTTACTGCTTCAAAGTTTACACCAGGAGCAGGAATTACGCTTACCAAACGGAAAATTAATAGTACAAAGAAAGTATAAAGTAGTTTTTGTTTAATGTCCTTTACTTTAAAAGCATTGCGTAAAGTTTCCCACATACTACTTCACCTCGGTCTTTCCACCTACTGCTTCTATCTTTTCCTTAGCAGATGCAGAGAATTTATCGGCTTTTACAGTTAATTTTTTATTCAATTCTCCATTGCCTAATACTTTTAAGCCTGCAAAACCTTTATGAATTAAGCCTTTTTCCAACAATAAAGCTTGATCTACAACGGTATCGTTTTCAAAAACGTTTAAGCTTTCGATATTTACGGTTGCGTATTCTACTCTAAAGATATTGGTAAAGCCTTTTTTAGGCACTCTGCGGATCAAAGGCATTTGACCGCCTTCGAAACCTGGACCTTTGCCGCCACCAGAACGTGCTTTAGCACCTTTGTGGCCTTTGCCGGATGTTTTTCCAAGACCGCTGCCGGAACCTCTGCCAAGGCGTTTTGGGGCAGTTCTTGAACCCTCGGCGGGCTTCAAATCATGTAGTTTCATAATTTGTTTTCCCTCCTATTCTTGAATCTCTGCTACTTCTACCATGTGTTTCACACGGAAGATCATACCGCGAACACAGGCATTATCAGGTTGAATAACAGTTTGACCAACCTTTTTTAAGCCCAATGCTTTTACGGTTTTAATGTGTACATCTAAGCAAGCGATAGGAGATTTTTTTAATGTAATAGCAAGTTTCATTATAATATCCTCCTATGCTCTAATTTCTTCAACGGTTTTGCCACGACGTTCTGCTACTGTTTCAGGAGCAAGAAGTGTTTTTAAGCCATTGATGGTAGCTTTTACTGTGTTTACACGGTTGCTGGAACCATAGGATTTTGTACGGATGTCTTTAATACCGCTGAGTTCCAAAACAGCACGAGCTGCACCACCGGCGATCAAACCAGCACCCTCTTCAGCAGGGATTAAGGTAACTTGTGCAGTACCAAAGGTACCTTTTGTTTCGTGTGGAATTGTAGTATTAGACATAGGTACGGTGATAAGGTTTTTCTTAGCAACTGCTGCACCCTTGCGGATAGCATCAGAAATTTCTGCAGATTTACCAATACCACAGCCTACGCGGCCTTTTTCATCGCCAACAACAACCAATGCTGCAAAACGCATATTACGGCCACCCTTAACAACCTTGGTAACACGGTTGAGTGAAACCAGCTTTTCTTTAAATTCGCTTGGTTCTCTGCGATTCATGCGGTTATTTCTTTGCATGTGCGTGTTCCTCCTCTATTAAAATTTAAGACCGGCTTCACGAGCGCCTTCAGCCAAGTTGAGTACGCGACCGGTGTAGAGATAACCACCACGGTCAAATACAACGTTTTCAACGCCGGCTTTAAGAGCACGTTCTGCTAATGTTTTGCCTACCAATTTTGCTGCTTCTTTCTTGGTTAAGTTAGCAAGTTGGCCTTTGATTTCTTTTTCTACAGTGGAAGCACTAACCAATGTGCAACCTGTATTGTTTGTGTCATCAATAATTTGAGCATAAATATGGTTCAAACTACGATATACGCAAAGTCTTGGCATTTCAGAAGTGCCGCTAACTTTTTTACGTACACGTGCATGACGAATGACACGAACTTCATTTTTATCACGTCTAGAATACATTTGCGTTCACTCCTTCTATTATTTACCGGTTTTACCAACCTTGCGGCGGATAACTTCATCATCGTATTTAATACCTTTACCAAGATATGGTTCAGGTTTACGAAGTTCACGAATATCTGCAGCCAAGTTGCCTACAACCTGTTTATCGATACCAGAGATAACCAATTTGGTTGGTTCTGGTGTAGTAAATGTTACATTGGCAGGAGCTTTAATTTCTACCGGGTGAGAGTAACCGATGTTTAATACAACGGTATCACCTTTTACTTCTGCACGGTAACCAGTACCGATAAGAAGAAGAGTTTTACTAAAGCCAGTGCTAACACCAACTACCATATTGTTTACAAGTGCACGGTATAAGCCATGCATAGCCTTGTGTGGTTTGGAATCAGATGGGCGGTTTAATGTTAAAACACCATCATTTTGTTCCAATGTAATAGCGCGGTTGACTACCTGAGAAAGCTCACCTTTGGGACCTTTCACTTTTACAGTATTGTTTTCATCTACTGTAACAGTCACGCCCGCGGGAATTGTAATCGGAAGTTTACCGATACGTGACATAATTCACACCTCCATTGACGCGTCAGGGATTACCAAATATAAGCTAATACTTCGCCGCCTACGCCTTCTTGGCGTGCTTGACGGCAAGTCATAATACCTTTGGATGTACTAATAATTGCGATGCCTAAACCGCCAAGTACTCTTGGTAGTTCAGAGCTGCGTGCATAAATACGTAAACCAGGTTTGCTGATTCTTTTTAAACCACCGATAACAGGTTGTTTACCATCTACATATTTTAACACGAGTTTAATGGATCCTTGTGGACCATCGTTGATATATTCAACGTTCTTTACATAGCCTTCATCAAAAAGAATCTTTGCTATTGCCTTTTTTGTGTTACTGGCAGGCATAACCACAGCATCATGCTTAGCTACTTGTGCATTACGAATACGAGTAAGCATATCTGCAATGGGATCGTTTATAACCATGAATTGACCTCCTTCTGCAATAAATGTTGCTTACCAACTGGCCTTGCGAACACCAGGGATTTGACCTTTGTAAGCCAGTTCTCTAAAACAAACACGGCAAATGCCATACTTACGCAAAACTGAATGTGGTCTACCACATATAGAGCAACGAGTGTATGCTCTTGTTGAGAATTTTGCTGGACGGCTTTGCTTTATTTTTAAACTAGTTTTTGCCATAATTCTCTCCTTATTACTTTGCGAAAGGCATGCCAAGCAATGTTAACAATTCTTTGCATTCTTCGTCGGTTTTTGCGCTTGTTACGAAAATAATTTCCATACCGCGAATTTTATCTACTTTATCGTAGTTAATTTCCGGGAAGAGTAATTGTTCACGAATACCAAGTGCATAGTTGCCGCGGCCATCAAATGCCTTTACGGAAACACCACGGAAGTCGCGTACGCGAGGGAGTGCAATATTTACCAATTTATCAAAAAATTCTTCCATACGGTCGCCACGCAAAGTAACCTTTGCGCCAACGCTCATACCGGCACGAACTTTAAAGTTAGCAATACTCTTACGGGCTTTGGTTACAAGTGGAGCTTGACCAGCGATAATTGCCAATTCTTCAACAGCTGTAGCCAAAGCTTTGCTATTGTCTTTGCAATCACCAAGACCGGTATTGATAACGATTTTGTGGAGTTTTGGAATCTCCATAGGGTTTTTATAACCGAATTTTTCTCTTAAAGCAGGAACTACTTCGGCTGTATATTTTTCTTTAATTCTTGTAGCCATGTTGGCAGTCCTCCTTCTTATTCGATTACTTCGTTACATTTTTTGCAGTAACGAACGTGTTTGATTTTTTTGTTGCCGTTTTCATCTTCAACTTCTACATTGCGACGGCCAATTTTTGTTGCTTTGTTACATTTTGGGCAAATAACCATTACGTTAGATGCATCCATGGCTCTTTCTTTTTGGAAAGTACCGCCAGGTTCACCTTGACGACGAGGTTTTTGGTGCTTTGTAACAAGGGCAACGCCTTCTACAACAACTTTATTGGTTGTAGGGTTTACGCTTAATACTTTGCCTTCCTTGCCACGAACATCTTCGTTACCAGTTAGTACAAGTACGCGATCACCAGTTTTTACATGCATTTTACTCATTGTGATTACCTCCTATAGTACTTCTGGAGCAAGAGAAAGGATCTTCATAAACTCTTTGTTTGCGCGAAGTTCGCGTGCCACTGGCCCAAAAATACGGGTACCGCGAGGCATTTTTTGATTGTCTATTAATACTGCAGCATTATCGTCAAAACGAATGTAGCTACCGTCTACACGGCGCATGCTCTTATGTTGTCTAACAATAACAGCTTTTACTACATCACCTTTTTTAACGTTGCCACCTGGCTGTGCAGACTTTACGCTGGCTACTATAATATCGCCAACGGAGCCATGACGGCGGAAGGATCCACCTAAGACACGTATGCACATAATTTCTTTAGCGCCGCTGTTATCGGCAACTTTTAGCCTGGTTTGTGGCTGAATCATACGTTATTTCCTCCTTTAATGGGTTCGTTGCAAATTTTTAGCAACGATCCTTTAATGGCATTAACGAGCAAAAGCTCTATTATTTAGCCTTTTCAATAATTTCTACTAAACGCCAGCGTTTATCACGAGATAATGGTCTTGTTTCCATTACACGTACTTTATCGCCGATACCGCATGTGTTGTTTTCGTCATGCGCTTTTAGCTTTGTTGTTCTATTCATAATTTTTCCGTACAGTGGATGGCGAACACGGGTTTTGATTTCCACAACAATGGTTTTATCCATTTTGTCGCTTACTACCATGCCAACTTGGGATTTACGAATACCTCTTGATTCTGACATTGAAGCTCCTCCTAATCTTCGGTTTTACAGCCTTACTTGGCTTCCTTCTGGCTCAAAACGGTTTTGCAACGAGCGATATCACGCTTTACGTTACTAATTACCATGGTGTTTTGGAGCTGACCAGTAGCAAGCTGGAAACGAAGGTTGAATAGTTCGGTTTTTAACTCTAAAACTTTGTCTTTGAGTTCTTGAACGCTCATATTAGCAAATTCTTTAGCCTTCATTATGCTTCACCACCCGATTCATTATTTTCTTCTTCACGTTTGATGAATTTGGTTTTTAATGGAAGTTTATGAGAAGCAAGTCTTAATGCTTCACGGGCTACTTCTTCACTAACGCCTTTAATTTCAAACATTACTCTACCTGGTTTAACTACTGCTACCCAGTATTCTGGAGAACCTTTACCGGAACCCATACGCACGCCAGCCGGCTTTTGTGTAATAGGTTTATCCGGGAAAATTTTAATCCATACTTGACCGCCACGTTTGATATAACGAGTCATAGCAATACGGGCAGCTTCAATTTGTTGGCTTGTAACCCAAGATGGACTTGTAGCTTGTAAACCAAAATCACCGTAAGCAAGGAAGTTTCCGCGCAATGCTTTTCCCTTCATTCTTCCACGGAACTGTTTGCGGTGTTTCACTCTTTTTGGCATTAACACGGCTTATTTTCCTCCTTGTTCTTTTCTTTCTGGTCTCTTTTTGGCATCTGGTAATTTTTGACCTTTGTAGATCCAAACTTTGATACCCAATTTGCCATAGGTTGTATCTGCTTCAGCAAAACCGTAATCGATATTTGCACGAAGTGTTTGAAGTGGGATAGAACCTTCGTGGTAATGTTCTGTACGAGCAATATCTGCACCGCCTACACGACCAGCCAAGGATACTTTAATACCCTTTGCGCCTGCACGCATGGAGCGTTGAATACCTTGTTTCATTGCTCTACGGAAGCTTGCGCGTTTTTCTAATTGTTGAGCTACACTTTCTGCAACAAGTTGAGCATCTAATTCCGGTTTTCTAACTTCAACAATATTTACTTGAACTTGATTACCAATGTGTGCTGCAACTTTTGCATTAAGTGCTTGTACTTCTTCACCGCTACGAGCAATTAAGCCGGGTTTAGCTGCATGAACAAATACGATGGTTTTGTTTGCTGTACGTTCAATATCAATATGAGAAACGCCAGCATTAAAACATTCTTTTTTCAAGAATTTACGAATTTTGTAGTCCTCATGGAGGTTATTCGCAAAATCCTTTTTATTAGCATACCAGCGGGTGCTCCAAGGTAAGATTATACCAACGCGAGCGCCATGTGGATTTACTTTTTGACCCATTGACGGAACCTCCTATGCTTGTTTTTCGTCGAGTACCACGGTTACATGACTTGTGCGTCTTAACCAAGGAGATGCGCTACCTCTGGAACGAGCAACGAATCTTTTCATTGTTGGGCCTTCGTTTGCATAAATTTCTGCAATATACAAGGCTTTTCTATCCAACTCTTGGTTATTTACTGCGTTAGCGATTGCACTATCCAAAAGTTTAAGCACTACTGGGCTTGCAGCTCTTGGAGTAAAGTTTAAAACGTTACGCGCGTCATCCACATTTTTGCCACGAATTAAATCGATAACAATTCCAACTTTAGAGGATGGAATACGCACGTTTTTAACAGTAGCCCTTGGGCGTCTGTCTTTTTGGGCAAGGTGTTTCTCGCCTTTTTTGCGTGTATTAGTTGCCATTATTTACATCCTCCTGATTTATTTGCCTTTTTTATCGCCGGCATGCCCACGATAGGTACGAGTAGGGGCAAATTCACCTAATTTGTGACCAACCATATCCTCTGTAACATATACAGGCACATGTTTACGGCCGTCATGCACTGCAAGTGTATGGCCAATAAATTGTGGGAAAATGGTTGAAGATCGTGACCATGTTTTGATGGGGGTCTTTTTACCACTCTTTTCCATGGCTTCTACTTTTTTAAGAAGCGCCGGTTGAATGAAAGGCCCTTTTTTAACAGAACGACTCATTAATTCTGCCTCCTTCTTCTATCGTGATCCAGCACGTTTAATAATATTCTTATTGCTATATTTCTTAGGTTTACGAGTTTTTAAACCAAGAGCAACTTTACCCCATGGGGTAACAGGTGCAGGCAAACCAACAGGGCTCTTACCTTCACCACCACCGTGTGGGTGATCGTTAGGGTTCATTACAACACCACGAACGGTAGGACGAACGCCCATATGGCGTACACGACCGGCTTTACCAAGCCTTACGTTTTCGTGATCTGTGTTGCTTACGGTACCAATGGTTGCCATAGCATCAATTGGGAATAAACGAACTTCACCAGAAGGAAGACGAACTTGTGCTTTGTTGCCTTCTTTAGCCATCAATTGAGCGCTGTTGCCAGCAGAACGAACGATTTGGCCACCTTTGCCAACTTTTAATTCTAAGTTGTGAATTAAAGTACCGGTTGGAATGTTGCGAAGTGGAAGTGCGTTACCAGCTTTGATATCTGTGTTTTCTTGGTTAGAAGAAATAACAGTATCACCAACTTTTAAGCCCACTGGAGCAATGATGTAACGTTTTTCGCCATCAGCATAGAATAGAAGTGCAATAAATGCAGATCTGTTTGGATCGTATTCTATAGAAGCAACTCTGGCAGGAATATCTTTCTTGTTACGTTTAAAGTCTATAATACGATACTTTACTCTGTTGCCGCCACCTTGGTGACGAACAGTAATTTTACCTTGTTTATTACGACCTGCGTGTTTTTTAAGTGGTTCTAACAAAGATCTCTCAGGTTTGTTGGTTGTGATTTCATCAAATGTTAAAACGGACATAAAACGTCTTGCAGGTGTGGTAGGTTTATATACACGAATCGCCATAATTAACCTCCCTATTCTGCCATACCTTCAAAGAACTCAATTGCTTTGGAATCCTTTGCAAGTACAACGTATGCTTTTTTGATTTCTGGTGTACGGCCTTGGTGTTTGCCTTGGCGTTTCATTTTACCCATGGTACGTAAAGTATTTACTTTTTCAACCTTAATGCCTGGGAAAACGGTTTCTAACGCGTTTTTAACTTCGGTTTTGGTTGCATCTTTTTGCACTTCGAACACGTATCTTTTTTCAGCAATACCATCGTATGCTTTTTCGGTTAGAACCGGGCGTATGATAATATCATGTGCGTATTTCATTATGCATACACCTCCTGAATTTTTTCTAAAGCGTCTTTAGTAAAGATAACTTTATTAGCGTTTACCAAGTCGTATGTATTCAAGCTTTCAGAAGAGTTGAATTTGAGGGCTGCAATGTTGCTGCCGGCACGACGGATATCAGCATCTTCGTTGTTTACTACAAGAAGAACTTTACTGTTAACGTTTAAGTTTTTGAGCATAGCAGCTACCAATTTTGTTTTTGGTGCTTCTAATTTAATTTCATCTAATACGATGATTTCGCCACCGTTGAATTTAGAAGTTAAAGCAGATTTTAAAGCAAGTCTTCTTACTTTTTTATTTACTTTTACTACATAATCACGAGGCTTTGGAGCAAATACTACACCACCGTGTGTAAATTGTGGAGCACGGTTTCCATGGTGACGAGCATTGCCTGTACCTTTTTGACGGTATATTTTACGGCCACCGCCACGAACTTCTGTACGTGTTTTAGCACTTTGTGTGCCACGGCGTTGGTTAGCCAAAATTGAACGGATTACCATGTGAATAGCAGATTCGCTAACTTCACTAGCGAAAAGGCTTTCGCAAAGTTCAATTTCGCCAACTTCTTTGCCTTGCATATTTAAAAGCGCAGTCTTTGGCATGGTTTCTTCCTCCTGTAAATTCTATTAGCGTGCTTTTAATGCGCTCTTGATTTGAACCAAGGAGCCATTTGCACCTGGTAGAGAACCTCTTACC
>JAEWXD010000022.1 GCA_023396045.1 Bacillota bacterium
CATCACAGCAATGGGAATGGATACGGCACGAGGAAAACGAAGTACATCCATAGAAGATATAATACTACCCACATCAGACGTTTTGATAAGCAACTTGCCGGCGGTAAGAGGCAAGTAAAACATCCTATATACCAAAAAGAGCATAATAAACATGCGCAAGGGTGCAGGTGCATTTTCGATAAATTGCACCTTTGGCATACTAAACAGCACAGCAAAAACCAAAGGGGTTTTGACGGCATCCTTTAGCAAACCGTTTTTATAAAACAGAAAGGCGAGAAACAAAACCACTGTCCATTGGCCAAGAGGCGACAACGGAAAAGTAAGAGTTAAGCCCAGCAGTATAGTAACCAAACATTTACTAATGGGGTTGGGGTTATAGGGGTTTTCTAAAAAAACGGGCATTATATAATACCCGCTTTTTCAAAATGTTTTTTCAAACAAGCTTTGCCTATGTAGGCACCAATAATACCGCCTACAAATGCCCCTATGTACACGAGCAGCATATTAGGGTAGTTAATAAGCTGTGCCAGTGTATTGGCATATGCTTCGCCCATTTGTGTAACGGTAAGTTCTCTATATTTTTCTGTGGCAAGCAACATTTGCATAAGAGAACCGCAGATCCACATATTAAACACAGCAAAGGCGAACAGGTTGTGCTTGAAGGAACGGAAGCCGCCTGCCCTTCTGATAAACTCTGCAATGAGCATAATTATAAATGCATGTAGGGCAATTACATAAGTATGACCCATGACAAACATAAGCAAGGGGCTAAGCATGCCAAAAATAAACAGAGCCCATGCTTTTTGCACCTTAGCCATAAACAGCATTACAATAACACCGCTTACAATACCAAGCAGGGTAGGAAATACCATAAACAAAACAGGTACTAAGCCTATCATACCAACGGCAAACATCACTACAAAATATACAACGGCAAACACACCAATGCTTACCAAATCTTTAATTTTTAATGTAGAGTTCATATTTTTCTCCTTACAATTTAGTATACAAAATTTTCTGCTAAGTTGGTTTTTTCAATTAAGTCTTTATAAACGGCAGAGCTTTGCAATAATTCTTCGTGCTTACCCATGGCCTCTACCTTGCCTTGATCAACAACCACAATTTTATCTACATTTTGTATGGACTTCATTCTGTGGGAAATAATAAGCACGGTTTTATTTTTGGTGAGCCTGTTTAAGCTTTCCTGCACTTTTTTCTCGTTGTCTACATCCAAGGATGCAGCAATTTCATCCAATATGATAATCGGTGCATCTTTTAAAAACGCCCGGGCAATAGAAAGCCTTTGCCTTTCGCCACCGGAGAGCTTGGCACCGTTTTCACCAATAAAGGTGTCGTAGCCATTTTCTAATTTTTCTATAAACTCTTCACAGTTGGCAAGGCGCGCGGCTTGTTTTACTTCTTCATCGGTAGCGTGTATATTGCCTATACGTATGTTTTCTAACACAGAGGTATTAAACAAAGTAACATCCTGAAATACGATGGACACTTTTTCAAACAACGATTTGGTAGATATATCCTTAATATTTTTACCATCTATACTAATACTGCCACCACTTACATCATAAAGCCTGGAAGCCAAACGCAATATACTGGTTTTGCCGCAGCCGCTTTTGCCTACCAAGGCGGTTACTTCATTCTGTTTGGCTACAAAGCTTACATCCGAAAGTACGGGTGTATTCCGGTCGTAGGCAAAGCTTACATTTTGTAATGTAATATCAAAGCTGTTCAGTTCGGTATCTTTGCCGTGCTGACGCTTGGCGTTTCGAATTTCATGAATGCGTTTAATCATAGAATCTATGTAAAACAATTCTACAACGCTAAAGGAAATACCTTCGGCCCCTTCCTTAATTTTAATGGCAGCCAGCAAGTACCCTAAAAAATACAAAATTGTAATTTGCCCTTTGGCAAGCAGGGTTGTGCCTACTACAATTACCAAAATGTGAGAAAGGTAGAGTATCAGCGCTGCAACATTGGTAAATGTAGCGCCCAAAAATTCAGAACGAATATGAATTTTTTCGCCCTCTTCTACTTCTTTGTATAAGCTTTTTTGCATATCGCCGCTCATACCAAAGCTTTGTATTTCCATCTGCATTTCAATTGCTTCTTGAAAACGATCTGCATTATGGCGCAATTTTTGGTAGTATTTATCAAAACCGCCTGCTTGGATTTTTTTAGACAGTGCCAACAGAATATAGTAGCTTAGTATGGGCAACAGTATACAAAGGCCTAACAAGGCATTGCCCATGAGCAGCATAACGGAAATCACTATAAAGAAGGCAATAAAACCAATCAGTTTTGCAAGTGCATGAGAGAGCGCATGCTCCACAGCGGCAACGTCTGCCATAATGGTTTGGGCAAGGTCGGTTAAGTCGTGTTTGGAAAAATAAGAAAGTGGCAGGGCTTGTAAATTTCTTGCAATGTCTATTCTTATTTTTTCACTTTCTTTAAAGGTGGCGTTATAGGTGGCGTTATATTCCCAGCTAAGAAGCAAATACATGAGCACCAGAATAGCAAGGCTTGACCCATAGAGCAGTGCATTGCTTCTGTGGTTCTGCAAAACAGCTTTGTCTAAAAACAACATCAGAAGTATAGCGGGGAACATGTTGATAAAAAAAGTACAGAATGTTGCACAGCTTGCTTTCATTAAATCTTTTACACCTTGATCGGTTAAAGCAAAACTTTTTTTAAAGAATGTTTTCATCTACAAGCCTCCAATCGTTTGCTGTTTTATACATGGTTTGCAAACGCTTATACTGTGTATCTTGTTGCATAAGCTCTGCATCGTTGCCGCGTTCTATAATTTTCCCGTCCTTCAACACCAATATTTCGTCTACATTGCGTATGGTACTGAGCCTGTGGGCGATCATGATAACGGTTTTATCTTTCATTAAGTTAGCAAAAGCCTTTTGCAATTCATGCTCGTTATCCGGGTCTATGGCTGCACTTGCCTCATCAAAAATTACAATTTTTGCATCTTTTAATATGGCTCTGGCGATGGCGATTCTTTGCTTTTCGCCACCGGATAGATATACCCCCTTGCTGCCGATAACGGTATTTTCTCCCTCTTTAAACTTGGCGATAATGCTGTTTACACCGGCAAGCGCCATGGCTTTGTGCACTTGTTCACGGCTTGCATTTTTATTGGCTATGGCTACGTTTTCGTAAATGCTGGTTTTAAACAGCTTGCTGTCTTGAAAAACAAAGGCGATGGCGTTGCACAAAGCTTCTTTACTATAGCTTGTAATATTTTTGCCACCTATGCAAATGGCGCCGCTGTTTACCTTGTAAAAACCGGAAATCAATTTGGCAATGGTAGACTTACCGGAACCCGAGGCGCCAACCAATGCATAGGACTTGTTTTGCTCTAAAGTAAAGCTCAGGTTATCTAAAATCAGCTTATCCGGCGTATAACCAAAGCTTAAGTTTTCAAAGCTGATATTGTAGTTTGGAAAGTCGGTAGCGGTGCCAAATTGCAGAGCGTCTTTCTGCATATCGGTATACAATGTTTCCAGCTTGTTCACTGCGTCTTGCGCTTGGAAAACATACATGGAGATATACATAATTTTCATAATGTATACAAACAATATGCCGCTTAAAAAGGAAGTCATTATTAAGTCTAATGCCATTTTTTGTGGATCGCTTTGCCCTGCAAACAGCAGAATCAAAGGAACCAATATGGCAACAATACCAAAAAACAAAGTCTGAAACAACACATAGGGTCTTTTGCAACTCATGGAATAGTTGTAAGCATAGCGTGCATATTCTGTAATGGAGTTGTTGAGTGCCTTAATGCTGCGTACATCCACCCCGAAAATTTTAACCACCTGCATACCGCGAATATATTCCACCGTTTCTGCGCTCAGTTTTTCCAAAGAGTCTTGGTAAATTTTCATGAATTCCTTTTCGCCCATCATTTTTTGCATTAAAAATCCGCACACGGCAAGCAGTATCAAGAGTGCCGCGCCTACGCGCAGGCCAATGAAAAATGCAAGCACGAGCACGAGTATGGGGCTAAGCATAGCGCCCACATTGTCCGGAATCAAGTGTGCTACTGCCATATGGGTTTGCGCGGCGTTGTCGTCAATCAATTTTCTGGTTTTACCGGAGGCATTAAGGTCAAAAAACGCAAAGCTTGCTTTGCTTAAACCGTCGATGCCGTGCTTTCTTAAATTGCTTTCTAAGCGAAATGCAAATATATGTGATGCCGATAAAGAAAAGAAATACAATAAACCGCCTAAAGCCAAAAAGCCGGCAATTACAAAAGCGTAATGCTTTGCGTTATCTAAGTGGTTTTGCAGCAGCACATTGTATAACAATTTATATAGGTTATAAAATGCCCATACCTGACACATTGCAGCCAAAGCAGAAAACAGTATTGTAATATACAATAAATACTGTTTTTCTTTGGCATAGGAAATCAATTTTTTGTATACGTTGATCATAGTTACCCCCATTTTTTATTTCTATTTCAACCAAACTTTGTTAAACAAAACACAATTAGTTAGAAATAACTAACAAAAGTATAGCACTACTAACTTATCATTGCAATATTTTTTGAAAATTTTTTGGAAAATGCTTACTAAACGATCCTCATTGCAACTTAAAAAACGCTATGCATTTCATTATTTTTATGTTCTGCAAAACAAATCGTACAAGATGTGTTTCTTTATTCTCTTTTCCGGCCGAACCGTTTTGAAAGCTTTGATTTCGGTTGGGCAAAGCACTATGCCTTTGTGCTGTAAGGCGCTTAGGTTTTGCTGAATAGTGCCGTATGGAATATACCGGTTACACCGACGCCAAAAATCAGTAAACGTATGGTTTTTTACCTCGGAGAGCGTTTGGTCAAGTGGCTTTTTTGATTTATTGACACTTTATTTTTTATTTTGAACAATAAAAAACAGCAAACCTTTTTGATTTGCTGTTAATTAAGCCGATACATAATATTAAATGATAAATATTTTTTATACAAAATTTTTGAACGATGACTATTCCTTCAACTCAAGTCAAGCAAATAATTATTTACTGGTTAACTTAAATTGCTCTTCTTTCTTATCAAAACTTAATAAATAGTCTTTACCTCTTTCAACATTAAGTTCCACTTTTGCAGGTCCCCAAGTTGTGGTAACGTTTTTGTATAATACTCCGGGTCTGGTATACGTATAAGTTACTTCTAAAACAATGTCTCCAGGATCTGCACAAATTATATATTTTGTTTTTTCAGTAAAAATCGCCGCTTCACCACTAATTACTCTGGCATATAATTGTTTTTGAGTAATGAAACCATTTCCGGAAAAAAGTTCAATTTTCACTGCATTTGGATGTGCAGCCAACCATTTAGTTAAAGCCTTTTTATTCATTTTAATATACAAAACGGCATATCCAATTGATAAAACAAACACACCAATCACAACATAAGCAATTACACCCATTGAGAAAAAAGATTCTAAAATTCTTTCCATTTTCATTCTCCTTTTTAATTATTCCTTAGTAACATCATGCAATTTAATTGTTTTGCTTTTTTCGCCAGCTACTCCTAAATCTTCAATAAGTTCATTATATTTTCTAACGCCTAATAAAGATAAATCAAACATTTCATTATTGCCATCTTCTGTGTAAACGTATAAGAAAAACGAGTCATTGTTTCTTTGTTCTGAAGAAATATGAACTTCATTTAGTTTATAGTTAAATTCCTTTTTCCCATCATATATTGACAGGCTATTTCTATTTATAACCACTTTCGTTTTCATTTGCCTAAATATACTTATTACAACCAAAATAATGATGATAGAAGAAGCAATAATTGCAACTTTATACCCTCCAATTACTCCGGAAATTAAAAATGCAACAAGCACTCCAAAAGTCATTATTATTAAATTATAAATAAATGCAACTATGTTTCTTCTGTATATTTTCTCCAAAATCAACCGTCCTTAAAGTACAATAATAATACTAACATATATCAAATTTTAAGCATAAAATTTCACGTAAATTTTATATCTTTGTATGCAAAATGTCAATCTTGCTTTTTGCCATGCAAGCAATATTTCTTCACTCTAAAAACTTTTAGTATCATACTGTATTTTAATTTTATTCGAATTTTGTACCTCCAACTTCGGCTTCTTAACCTGTGTTGGTTCCCTGTTTTCTTGCAATAATTTTTCTATATAGCTTCTAACACTTTCAGCCTGTTCCACTTCTTTTCGTATATCTGCGATTTAAGAATATTAGACTATCTTTTTCATTCCTCAAAGTGCCAATTTCTGTTTGCCTTTTGGATATATTTAAGGTATTCCTTTCTCCTACATGCTCTTTCAAATATTTCTTGGCACTTTCAAACGGAACAATCTCTGCCGTATGCTCGTTACAAAAATCTTCCTGTTTACTTTTCTTTCATTTAGTATATATCACTCCTGTTTAGTTAATATTGTACACCTCATAATATTTTTTATATACGCTTTTTTATAAAGTCTGTGCAGCGGAATTCACTTTATATTGTTTTTAATTTACTATATTCCAAAACATTTTTATTTGTGAAAAAAATTTTCGTTTATTGTAGACCTTCAGAAAAATATTGACACAACCTTTATATTTTTGTATAATTTTATTTAATAACACTAAAAATCAAACAAAATTAAATTGATTTTTAGAAGCATTTTAAACAATATATGGAGGAAACTATGAAAAAACACTTGTCTTTATTGCTTGTGCTTTGCATGCTGCTTGGTGTAGCCATGCCTGCCTTGGCGGAAAAATCCGGCGGCACAGCCTTTCCTAACCCCTTGCAGGACGTGCGTGTACGCCAAGCCTTGTGGTATGCCATTGATATGGATACTATCGTAGCAGAGCTTTGGAACGGCACAGTAACCGCTGCCAACAAATCCCTTGTACCGGAGGGCTTTTGGCAAGCCGAAGGCCTAACCGAATATAAGTATGACCCCGAAAAAGCAAAGGCCTTGCTTGCAGAAGCCGGTTGGGATGGCAGCTACACCTTAAAAGCAGTTTATTACACAGCCAACTTGCTGGACACCATTACAGCCATTCAATTCTATTGGGGCGAAGTAGGTGTAAAAATGGAATTCCAATTGCTTACAGACAATTTGGCTGCACAGTTGTGGACCCCATCTGCGGACGGTGTAAAATCTGCTGTTGATTGGGATATTGCCTTTGCCGGCACAAACGCACTTACCATGGGTGAATTCTATAACCGTCATCACAGCACTGCCGCCAACAACTCCACCGTAAAACCGGACGAAAAATTAAACGCTTTGATCGAAGCCAGTAAAGTGGCTGTTTCTACCGAAGCACAAAAAGAAGCTTATGACGCTATTCAAGTATACGAAAACGAACAGGTGCCTGTAATACCTATGTTCTATATTCCTTCTTGGGTAGTTACTTCCAAAAACTTAGATATGAAGGGCAATGCCGTTGGCAACGACCAATTTGCATACCAAAAAAATATCTTAGACTGGACAACCACTCGTGAAGACAAGACGCTATACACCAACACCGGTGCTGTAAACGCTTTGGAACACCCTGCAACCAACCCTGCATTGTTCTGGCACCAGGAAGTAGTGTTTGACCGCCTCTTAAATGCAGACGCAAGCCTTGCTCCAACCGATGGCCAATTGGCAGAAAGCTTTACCGTATCTGAAGACGGCAAGAGCATTGCATTCGTACTTCGTGAAGGCGTACAATGGCATGACGGCACACCTTTCACAGCAGAAGATGTAAAATGGACCTTTGAATATTACCCAACCGTTCCCGGCGCAAACGCTGTAATGACTGAAGTTATTAAAGACGTAGCAGAAATTAAAGCAGATGGCAACAAAGTGGAATTTGTATTTAACAACGCACAACCAAACGCTTTAACCATTTTCTCCCAATGGCCTGTATTACCCAAACACTTGCTTGAAAAAGTTACGCCCGAAAACTTTACGGCAGATACTTTCTGGCAAAACCCTATCGGTACCGGTCCTTTCAAGGTTAGCGAAGTAAAATTGGGTGAATATACAACCTTAGTTAGAAACGAAAACTACTTTAAACAAGGCGAAGGCAATATTGAAACCATTTACCTGTTCCCATCTACCGATGCCGGTGATGAAAACTTAATCACCAATGCAAAAGCAGGTAAAATAGACTATGCCTTTGTAAAAGACTCTACACAAGTACAACAGCTCATGGAAATGGCAGATTACAATGTTGAAACCGTGAATGTTACCTTCCCAAGGTACATTTTCTTAAATATGTTTGAAAGATAACAACTTCCAAGGGGCGTGCCAAACGGCTCGCCCCTTCATTATAAATATAAAGGGGTGGCCGTATGTTGCACTATACCATACGTAAAATATTGGGAATCATACCCATGCTGCTGATCATTACATTTTTGATTTATGCAGGGGTTGAGCTGATGCCCGGGGATGTATTGGATTTTATGATTCCTATGGACCAGCTGGCAGAGATGACACCGGAGCAAATACAAGCCTTTCGTGTTGCCAAAGGTCTGGATGGCCCCATGGTAGTGCGTTATTTTCACTGGCTCAAAAGCTTGCTTACGGGGGATTTAGGATATTCTCTGCAAAATAATATGCCGGTTTGGCAGCTGCTTATGCAAAAATTGCCTGCTACCATAGAGCTTTCTTTGGCAGCACTTATTATTTCAAGCTTCTCCGGTATTCTACTGGGTATGATATCTGCCATACGCAAGGGCAAAATTGCAGACCAGGTGCTTACGGTGCTTGGTATGATAGGAGTTGCCATTCCTCAATTTCTATTTGGCGTGTTTTGCATTATATTATTCAGTTTAAACCTGCATTGGTTTCCTGTAGGGCAAAGGGGCACCATGGGTTTGTTGGATAATTTACACCATCTGCTATTGCCCGCTATGGTGCTGGGTATCTCTATGACGGCCGGTGTAATGCGCTATTCCAGATCCAGTATGTTGGATTCTATGAATTGTGATTATGTAAAAACAGCACGTGCAAAGGGCTTGCCCGAATGGAAGGTAAATCTGTTTCATGGCTTCCGTGTAGCTTGCACGCCGGTAATGGTGCTCATCGGCTTCCGTTTGCCCATGCTTATCAGCGGCTCCATTGTAATAGAAAACATATTTCAATGGCCGGGTGTGGGGCGCTGGTTTACAGACGCTGTAAAAACGCAAAACACCCCTATTATAATGTCGGTTGGTTTATTTATGGTATTGCTGGTTTTGATTTCCTCCCTATTGGTAGATATTATGACCGCCGTACTTGACCCAAGGGTGAAACTATCATGATTACAAGAAAAACAGCCTTAGATAGAAAAATGGATAAGATTAAGGCCTTGGAGGAAAGCGGCAAGCTTTCCACCGCCTTAACAAGCAGAACCATGCGTAAAATTTTAAGCAATAAGCTTGCAGTACTGGGTACGGTGGTGTTTGTTCTTATTTGCGTACTCTGTTTTGCTGCGCCCCTGTTCACTAAGTGGATGCCCACCACCATCAGCTTAAAAGCCCGTATGGCTGCCCCTAACGCAGAACATATATTCGGCACAGACCAAATGGGAAGGGATATTTGGGCGCGCATGCTCTATGGTGGCAGAATCAGTATTGTGGTAGGCCTTGGCAGTGCCTTGGGCGCTGCGCTCATTGGTGTTACGCTTGGCCTCTATGTTGGCTATCGTGGCGGTTGGATGGATAAATTGATATTAAAAATATCAGATATTTTCCTATCCTTTCCGCTGATGGTTTTGGTGATTATCATTGTAGCCTTGGTGGGACAAAGCCTTAGAAACATGATATTTATATTTATACTTACCGGTTGGCCCAGCATGTACCGTATGGCAAGAAGTAAGGTGCTGTCCTTAAAAGAGGCAGAGTTTGTACAAGCCTTGCGTGCCTTCGGTATATCCAAAACCAAAATTGCATTTAAGCACCTACTGCCCAACACCATAGGGCCTATTGTGGTAAATATCACTCTGTCTACCGCTATGTTTATATTGCAAGAGGCAGCACTTTCTGTATTGGGCTATGGCGTACCCCAGGAAATTGCCACTTGGGGAAATATCATTAACGTAATTACCAATGCCGGCACCATTCGTTATGACTGGCTTGGCTACTGGTGGATGTGGCTGCCCTGTGCCATCATGCTGATATTATTCGTGCTTGCCATTAACTTTATCGGTGATGGCCTGCGTGATGCCAGCGACCCCACACAAATTGGTTAGGAGGCTGCCATGAACGATGTTGTATTGCGTGTAAAGGATTTACACTTAAGTTTTTATACCAACAAGCGCTGCAATAAAGTGCTGCGCGGTATCAGCTTTGATATTAAAAAAGGAAAAACCCTCTGCATTGTAGGGGAAAGCGGTTGCGGTAAATCCGTAACAGCCAATGCCATTTTGCGCCTTTTGCCCGATCTTTCCAGAATTGAGGGCGGTTCTATTTGCTACTATAAGGACGGCGAAGAAATCCGCTTGGATACTTTGGAAAAAAACGGTAAGCAAATGCGTGCCCTACGCGGTAAGGATATTGCCATTATTTTTCAAGACCCTATGACAGCCCTCAACCCCGTATATACCGTGGGCAAACAAATTCGTGAAATGATACGGGAGCATAAAAAGGGTCTTTCTAAAAAACAGCTCAAAAAAGAATCCATAGAGGATTTGGCAGATATGGGTATCCCCGCTGCAGAACTGCGTGACGGCGAGTACCCCCACCAATTCTCCGGTGGTATGCGCCAGCGTGCCATGATTGCCATGGGCATGAGCTGCGAACCAAAAATTCTATTGGCAGACGAGCCCACCACAGCCCTTGACGTTACCATCAGCGCACAAATTTTTGAACTGATGAACAACCTCAAAAAAGAGCACGGCACCGCCATTATGATGATTACGCACAACATGGGCGTGGTTGCCGAAATGGCAGACGATGTTGCCGTGATGTACATGGGCAACATTGTGGAATACGGCACGGTAGAAGAAATTTTCAAGGCACCTAAGCACCCTTATACCAAGGCCTTGCTGCAAAGCATTCCTGTACTTGGCAAAGGTAAAAATCAAGTGCTGGAGCCCATACGCGGCGTAACCCCGGACCCATTCAATCGCCCCAAGGGTTGCCAGTTCTGCCCACGGTGCGACTATGCTACCCAGCAGTGCCAAACACAAATGCCCGACGAAGTATGGCTTAACCCAAACCATTACACTCGTTGTTTTAACTATAAGGAGTTAGGCGCAAATGAATAATAAAAAAGAAGTATTGTTGCGTGTGCGTGGCGCAAAAACCTATTTTCCTATCAAAAAAGGGATATTTCATAAAACGGTGGGTTATGTAAAAGCCGTAGACGATATCAATATAGACGTATACAAGGGCGAAACCTTAGGCTTGGTAGGCGAATCCGGCTGTGGCAAAACCACACTGGGTAAGTCTATTTTACAGCTTGTTCCTGTAACAGAAGGCTCTATGGAATACAAGTTTAAAGATGGATATAAAGATCTTCGCAAACTAAGCCCCAAAGAATTAGACAATGCAAGGCAAAAAATACAGATTGTATTTCAAGACCCCTATTCTTCCCTCAACCCTGCCTTTACCATATTCGGCTCTTTGGAAGACCCCCTTATTAAGTTTGGTATGAAAAACAAAAAGGACAGAATAGAAAAAATCGGCAAGCTTTTGGAAGATGTAAACCTGCCAAAAGAATATATGAGCCGTTACCCCAATGAATTCTCCGGTGGGCAAAGGCAAAGAATCGGCATTGCCAGAGCCCTTTCTATAAACCCGGAGCTGATTATTTGTGATGAAGCCGTGTCTGCCTTAGATGTAAGCATACAGGCACAAGTATTAAAGTTACTCAACGAGCTTAAAAAAGAACATAATCTTACCTATATATTTATTACGCACGATTTATCTGTGGTGGAATATTTGGCAGACCGCATTGCTGTAATGTACTTGGGGCGTATTGTAGAGCTTGCCGATGCAGAGGATTTGTTTGCAAGCAACCTACACCCCTACACCAAAGCCTTATTCAGTGCCATACCCGTGGCAGATGTAAGCCAAAAAAGAAAGCGTATTCCTTTAGAAGGTGATGTGCCCTCCCCGGCAAACCCACCCGGTGGCTGCAGCTTTCACCCCCGTTGCCCTGTATGTATGGAGCAGTGTAAAAAAGAGCGTCCTGCCTTGCAGGAATATACCGTTCACGGCAAAAGTCACTTTGTAGCTTGCCACCGTGCCAAAGAATATATTGCAGCCTTAAAAGAAAAGTAAAACTTTTAAAAAAATGCACTCTGGTATATAATAATAGTAAGAGGTAGTATGTTTTATAAGAAGAAAAAAAGAAAACCACTTTTTTCATATATTGTTTTGTTATTGCTGGCGGTGTTTGTGTATCGCTATTACAGTATATTGCCCTTGTATTTGCAAGGCCATATGTTAGGTCTTGCAGACTTAGAGCAAACCAATAGCTTACGTAGCCAAACAAGCCCTACACTCCTTTTGCAAAAGCGGGAAGGCCGTTTTGAAAACCGTGCTATGCCCACACAAAATTTGCAAGCAAGTGATGTAGAAGTACAATATTACTACCAAGCCCATTTTGGTGTAAACCTGCAAAAAGCCTTTGTAAAAAAACAAGGCAATACATTGCAAATGTATTTGCCCCCTTGTGAACTATTACATAGCAGTATAGAATGTAGAGAGATTTTACAAAACAAAAACAATTTAAACCAAGGGCAAATACAATCAATTCTGGAAGTCTATCGCTTGGAGCTTGATAAGATGTATGCGCAAAATGCAAACCTGCTTGCACAAACAAGGCAAAATGCAGAAAGCTACTACAAGGGCTACTATGGCGATGTTTACAACCAAAGCACCGAAGTGTTTTTTATACAGGAGGGATCAATATGATTATTACCATTGGCCGTCAATATGGCAGTATGGGTAGAATGATAGGTAAAAAATTGGCTGAAACTTTAGGTATACCTTACTACGATAAAGAAATTTTAAGCCTTGCTGCAAAAAACAGTGGCATTTGTGAAGAATTGATACATGAGCATGACGAAAAGCCAAACCAAAGCTTATTGTTCTCTATTGTAAGTAACTTCCGCACCGGGAACGATTTAGGCAGCCTACAAGTAGACCTACCTTTGAACCACAAAATTTTCTTGGCACAGTTTGACGCCATTAAAAAAATAGCTGCCGAAGGTTCTTGCGTTATTGTAGGCCGCTGTGCAGACTATGTTTTGCGCGACAATAAAAACGCCATCCATATTTTTGTATATGCAGATTTAGAAACCCGTGTAAAAAATGCAGCAGAATATTTGCAAGTAGATAAAAAAGAAGCCCAACGCATTGTGCAAAAAAATGATAAAGAGCGCAACAACTACTACAACTATTTCTCCGGCAGAAAATGGGGCGAAAGCACCCACTATGACCTTTGCATCAACACCACCCATTTGGATGCAACCACCGCTGCCGATATGATTGCACACTTAGTGCAATATATAGACAAAAAATAATATTCACCTATATGAAGTAGCCTTGCGCTGCTTTTTTTATGAAATAAACACGGGTAAAATAGAAAGGCACAGGCAAAAGAATGCACCCATCATAGTGAAAATCTGCTATTTTAAGCACTCACCCACCTTCAAAGCGTTAAGCAAAAAGGCTGCCTTGTGTAAAGGGGGCTGCTGGGCTTGCGGTGTGTAGGGGCTTGAAAAAAGCATGGCTAAAAGAATATGCCCGCCTTAGCGAAAACCTGCTATTTTAAGCATTCACCCAACTTCAAAGCTACAAGCCAAAAAGGCAGCCTTGTGTAAAGGGGGCTGTCAGCGTAGCTGACCGGGGGATTGAAAAGTTGGGTTACGGTGTAGTAGGGGTTTGTATACCGTTAGGCAAAAGTACAAAACTTTATTACTTCCAACCTTTCTCATTTCAACCCCCTGCCCACGCATCCCTATATATGTATAATATATTACAAACAATCTTGTTCTCCTATTAAATTTATAGGTGTTTTATGTTTCAAATTGGCATAATATGGGTATATTTTTATACAGAAAGGCATAAAACAAGTGTTTTCATCTTTTCAATATGTTTTTATTGTATTCACAATTTATTCATATTTATGTTGTATCATAATAGTGTAGTAAGAAACAAGTATACAAAATGCATACAAAGTTTCTATAACAAGGAGGTAAGGATATGTCCAACATTACTTTAAACCACAACGTAGCAATGGTAGATGGCAAACAAGTTTTGCTTACCAATCAAGAAACTGCATTGCTCAAAGCATTGATCAAAGGCGAAGGAAAAACCGTTTCCAGAGATAGCCTGCTGAAAGATGCATGGGGTTACCAAAGTGCCGGCATTACCCGTACTGTAGACGTACACGTTCAGCGCTTGCGTCGTAAAATAGGAATGAACTTAATTGATACAGTATATAAGGGTGGCTACAAACTGAACGCTATCCCCGCTTAAGCTTAGAAACCAAAGCAATTTTCCCCCATTGCTTTGGTTTTTTGTTTCAAAAACAATAAATTACCTTATAATTACAGTATAAGGCAAGGGGTATGCCCTGCCGGAAAGAAGGATTATATAAATGGATATTCAAAATTTAATTAGCCAAGTAATGGGCGCTTTAAACGGCAATGCTGATATGATGAGCCAATTTCAAGCCAACCCGGTAAAAGCGGTAGAAAGCATCTTAAACATTGATTTGCCGGACGAACAAATCAATGCCATTATTACTGCTGTAAAAGCAAAAATCGGCGTAGACGGTATTGCCGGTATTGCCAAAGGCCTTGGTGGACTTTTCGGTAAATAATTACAAAGCAAGTGCGTAAGTGCTTGCTTTTTTGTTTGCCAACATGCAATCCCCTTATAGTATAGGGGATTTTTTATTGGCTGTGGTAAGGCAGTAAAAATAAGAAAGGCTTAAAGCTATATGGCTTTGTGTAATTGCGAAGGGGTGTGCAAGCCCCTAACACCCCATAAGCCCAACTATCCCCACGCAAGCAGTAGCCGCAACAAGGCGGCCTTTTGGGTTGTAGCTTTGAATGAGTAAAATATTCCTAAAATAGCAGGTTTTTGCTATTTATAGTAAACTGTTGTTAAAAATACAACACTCCACATAAACAAAGTGCCTATACTAAACAAATACAGAATTTTTCCAAAATAAAAAATGCTTTTTCAGCATTTTCTATTTAAAATATAGTATCCAGCAAAAGCTCCAAATCATCTTTATTTTTTTGTTGAATTTGCAAGTCTTGCAGTTGTAAAGGCTCGTCGCTGATAATACCGTCTACATTGCTTTGTAAAAAGTTACGCATAGCATCTTCGTTGTTTACCGTCCATACAAAAGCTTGTTTACCGGCCATTTGTATGCGTTCAATATTGGTATCGGTGGCAAGCTGCTCTTCCATAAGTAAAATATCAGCCGATATTTTTGAGATATCCCCCAAGGATGCATAATATAAATAACCTGTTTGAATATGAGGGTACTTGCTTTTACTATACTCCAATAAGGATAAATCCAAAGAGAGCAGTGTGCATTGGCTTTGCATCTGTTCTTGTTCTAACATTTGCACTACATCATCTATCATTTTGGTGTCGGCTGTTTTTCCCTTACATTCTATCAATAAATGAATACGATCTTTACCGGCACGCAACACCTGCGTTAGATCTGCCAAGGCTTCCGGCTTGCCAAAGTCATCTTGAATTTGCAACGTTTGCAATTCCTCTGTATTACATTCTTCTATAGCCTTTGCACTACCTGCTAAGCGTTGTAAAGTATTATCATGGTGAACATAATATTTGCCATCCTTGCTGCGCTGTATATCTATTTCACTATAAGGAATGTTGTGCTCTATGGCTTTTTGCAAACCGGTTAGGGAGTTTTCTACCCCCAAAGTGCCTCCTGCCCTGTGCGCTACAATAGCAATATTTTTAGGGCTGCGGAATATTTCTTCAAAAAACACACCATATATCACAGAAACAGCAGCGATTCCCAGTGCCCCTACAATAGCGATACAGGTCATTTTAAATCGGTAGCTTTTACCTTTTTTACTTATCGCCTTGCCGGAATATTCTACATCTTCTATTTGCAAAAACAAATGGGTGGCTTGGTGTAATATATTGCTGGGTACAAATAGCAGCAATATAGAGAGCAACGCAGAAACGCTGATAAAGACAAAGCACAGAAATATACGGCGTGCAAGGTTAGAAAGCACCATTTTATATGCCGGGAGCATACAGAACACAAACAAAAACAATACCGCAAGGAGTACCAAAGCCATGTGTTTTACAAATATAATGCCAATGTTTTTTAAAAAAGCCTTCCAATTTTGGCGCATGCATTGCCCTGCTTTTTGAAAAATATTGCTTTCTTTACCAAATAGCAAGTAATGAAATACAAAAAAGTAGAAAATGCTTACGCAAAATGCTAAAACCAGCACGGTAATATAGAGTATATAATACAAAGGCTTTTTTTGAATTACTTCAAATATAAAGCTTGGTATAGCAAAATTTTCCATTATTTGCAAACGTATGCCTATACTGAGCAAGGGTACAACAAAGCTAAAAAACAATATTAAAACAATTCTGTTCCAATGCCTATATTTGCGCAAAGCCAATATGCCCTGTTTAAAAATGGCAAATAAGGATATTTTTTGTTCGCCCTTATGCAAAGCCAAACTGAGATATAAAAAGCTGTGTATATCTATGGCTATACAGAGTGCAAACAAAAGCAAAGCAAAGCCAATAAATAAAATGCCCGGCACACTGGCTATAAAATGCAATATTTGTGTATTGCTGGCATTGCTTTGCCCTGTGCTATTTAATAATAATTTTGTAATGTTACCAAATACAAAAAGCAGCGCCACAAGCAAGGTTTCGCTACACAATCTATATAATGTAAAATAATAATATTTTTTTGCTTTGTTCTCCATAGTACCTCGTGTATCCATTTCAAAAATTTCTACTATATTATAGTGTTTTGTAAAGCATGCTGTCAAACAGGGTAGATTTAATAATCACACTTCTAAATTCTTATTGTTTTGCAATCTCTATATTTTATAGGAGATATTTTAGGGTGCGTGGGCAAGCAATTAAAAATAAAAAAGGCTTGAAACGATAAGGCTTTGTTTTATTGCCAAGAGCTTTACGATCCCCCGGTCAGCTACGCTGACAGCCCCCTTTACACAAGGCGGCCTTTCTGCTTAACGCTTTAAAGTTAGGTAAGTGTTTAAATTTCCTGTTTTCACTAAGTGTAGTTGTTTTTTATATAAAATATAACACTTCATATAAACCAAATATCTACACCCCACACAAACCAAAATCTGCACAAAAAATATCCCAAAGCTTTGGGATATTTTTATATTCATAATTACAGCGCACTCAACTGTGCAAAATGTGTTTGCAGGCTTGGATAAAGTGCTTTGAATAATTGATAGTAGACTTCATACGCTTCACTATGTTGTGGGCTTGTGGTACTGTTTGGCTCTATAATGGCCTTGCAGGCTTCTTCTATACTGCTGTATTCGCCACAGGCTACAGCAGAGAGTATCATCACCCCTAAGGCAGGGCCTTCGTTGGATTGGGTTGCCGTTTGCAGTGGGCAACGGAGTATATCTGCCAGCATTTGCCTCCAAAGTGGGCTGCGTGCGCCACCGCCACAGGCAAGCAAGCTGTTGATTTCTATGCCCATGCCCTGTATTACATCAAGGCATGCCTTTTGAGAATAGCTTACCCCCTCCATCACAGCACGGGATAAATCACCCTTGCCATGCATGGCACTCAAGCCAAAGAACACCCCTCTGGCGTTGGCGTCCAGCAATGGACTGCGTTCACCCATAAGGTAGGGTAAAAAGAGCAGCTTATTTGCACCAATGGGGGAGTCCTTCGCCAATTCGTTCATAAGCACATAAGGGTCTATCCCTTGCGCCTTTGCTTGCTCTATTTCTTTGGAAAATACCGTATCACGCAACCAACGGTAACTAAGGCCGGCGCTTAAAGTGCAGCTCATTACTGCAAAAGCCTTGGGTATGGCGCTGCAAAAAGTATGCACTCGGCACTCGGGATCTATATGCACCTCATCAGCATGGGCGAAAATAACACCGCTGGTGCCTATGGTAATAAAGGCATCGCCCACCTTGCTAATGCCTGTGCCTATGGCTGCGGCGGCATTGTCCCCTGCGCCGGCAATGACTTTGGTGTGCATTGCAAGACCTGTGCGTTGGCCGGCTTGCTCTGTAATGGTACCCACAATGTCCAGAGATTCATAGAGCGGTGGAAGTATACTTTCCGGTATTTGCAAGGCTTGCAAAATTTCCTTGCTCCATGTGCGGGTATAAATATCCAGTAAATTGGTACCGCTGGCATCGCTATATTCTTGACAGAGCACACCGGTTAAGCAGTAGCGCACATAGTCCTTGGGCAGTAGTATACAGGCTGTTTTTGCAAATATCTCCGGCTCGTTTTGTTGCACCCAACGAATTTTGCCTGCCGTAAAGCCGGGTAGGGCAGGGTTTGCGCATATTTCTACCAAACGTTCTTTGCCTATGATATGGTGAATTTCTTCACATTGGGGGACGGTACGGCCATCGCACCACAAAATTGCTTTGCGAAGTACATTGCCATCCTTATCTAAAAGTACAGCGCCATGCATTTGGCCACTGATACCAAGGGCTTGTATATCCGCTGCATTCACGGTAGAAGTTTTGAGCACGCTTTGTATACCTTCATAGGCAGCGTTTGCCCAGTCTTGCGGGTCTTGCTCTGCCCAACCGTTTTGGTATTGGTAGAGGGGGTATTCTACCGTATGGCTGGCAAGCGCCTGCCCCTTGGCTGTATAAAGCACGGTTTTGGTGCCGCTGGTGCCAAGGTCTACCCCTATATAATAATGCATATTGCCTCCTAAAAAAGCAGTGTGCCGCTATTGCAGCACACCGGCAAATTTACTTATTGAAATAAAATGTTGTTTACAATGCTTTCTAAGTATTCTTGGCGGCCACTTTCAACCACAGGTTCTGCAATACCCACGGCATAGCTTGCCAATTCTTCTAAGCTGGTTTGTTTGTCTACAATTTTTTTGCCTATGCCTGTGGTAAAGCTTCTGTATTTGTTTTGTACAAATTCGTCTATACGGCCATCTTCCATAATGGCTACGGCTTTACGCAGGGCAAGGGCAAAGCTATCCATACCGGAGATATATGCAAGCAGTATATCTTCAAATGTGTTGGATGCACGGCGTGCCTTAGCGTCAAAGTTTAAACCACCGTTGGTAAAGCCGCCGGCACGCAAAATTTCCAGCATGGCGTAGGTGCAAGAATATACATCGGTGGGGAATTGGTCGGTATCCCAGCCTAAGAGCATATCGCCTTGGTTGGCATCTACAGAACCGAACACACCGTTTACAGCAGATAGGCGAAGTTCGTGTTCAAAGCTATGGCCTGCAAGTGTGGCATGGTTGGCTTCAATATTGAGTTTGAAATCGCCCATCAGGTTGTATTTGCGTAAGAAGGCAATACAGTTGCCGGCATCAAAATCATATTGGTGCTTGGTTGGTTCCTTTGGTTTTGGCTCCAAGTAGAAATCGCCTTTAAAGCCTTGCTTTCTACCATAATCTCTTGCCATGGTTAAAAAAGTTGCAAGGTTGTCCAGTTCCAAGCCCATATCGGTGTTAAGCAGAGTTTCATAGCCTTCTCTGCCACCCCAGAACACATAGCCTGTGCCACCAAGCTGAATGCAAGCATCTATACAAGCTTTTACTTTAGCAGCGGCAATGGCATATACATCAGCATTGCCGGATGTAGCCGCGCCCAACATAAAGCGCTTGTGGCTAAATAGGTTAGAAGTTGCCCAAAGCAATTTTTTGTTGTGCTTTTTTTGCAATTCTTCCAAGTAGTTTACCATTTCCTTGTAATTGGCAAGGCTTTCTGCAAGGATTGTACCCTCCGGCGCAACGTCTACATCATGGAAGCAATAGTATTCAATGCCCATTTTATCCATAAGTTCAAAGGCGAATCTGGCTTTGGCTCTATACATTTCCATAGGATCTATCTGGTTAAATTGCTTGTTCATGGTGGCACTGCCAAACATATCCACACCTTCTGCATCAATGGTGTGCCAGTAACTCATAGAGAATTTTAAATGCTCCCGCATTGTTTTACCGGCAATCACTTCCTCCGGGTTATAGTATTTAAAGGCAAAAGGATTTTTACTTTGAGGGCCTTCGTATTGCACTTTTTGTATTTCATTGTATTTTTGCATAAAAGTTCTCCTAATTGATATTTTTTAAAAATTCATTCATCCATTGCAATGCTGCACCCAAAGCGGCACTGCGGTTTGGAATTTTGCTAAAACGCAAGAAGCTTGGTGTTTCGCTAACGAGCATTTGCTTTTGTATATATTGTTTTAATTTTTCTTCATAGGGTATTAAGTAGGGCACAATAAAGCCACTTACACATAGGTCGGTATCAAATAAGGTATGAATATTGGCAATACCTTTTGCCAGATTGCATAGGTATCGGTTGAGCACCGCCGTATATTCTGCATTATCCGGGCAAGCTGTAAAAAAAGCGTCTAAATCTATACCAAAGTCCTGGCTGAGCCTATCCGCAGAGCAGAGCGCTTCAAAACAACCTTCCTTACCACAGGAACAAACGGGGCTATGTTCTGCAATGCACATGTGGCCAAACTCGCCACTTCTGCCACGATTGCCGTTATAGGGGCTACCGTTGATAATAATGGCACCGCCAATACCGCTTTCTATATACAGGCAACAAAAATGTTTAGCTTTGTCGCTATGCCACCATTCTGCAATACCTGCAGCGCTTGCGTCATTAATAAAGCGTACAGGGAAATGAAAACAAGAAAGCATGGACTTCAGGTTCTTGTTTTTAATTTGCAGGGTGGGCGCTGTAATCAGTTCGCCATCGTCAGTTACAAGGCCGGCAATGCTTACACCTATGCCCAATACCTGCGCATGGTTTATACTATGCACACGCAACAGCTCCATCACCATATCGTTGAGCATGGTAAAATATTTTTTATGATACACAAAAGAAATATTGTGTTTTTCAAAAGCAATGGTTTCCCCACGCAAATTGCTAAGCATAAGGCGCACATGGTGCTTACTGGTGGCAATACCAATGGCATATTTTGCATTTTTATGAATGGTAATGGTGCGTGGTTTTCTACCCCCGGTAGAATCTTCCAAACTGCCATATTCAATCAAATTTTCGCCAAGCAAGTGCGCAATGCAGGTGTTTACCGTAGGCAAACTGAGGTGCAGTGCTGCTCCAATTTCTTTTAAAGTAATACCATCCGGCGCATTGTATATAGTGTGATATACATTATGATAATTTTTAAGCCTCACATCCACATTGCTGATTGCTTTCATTGTATTCTCCTACTTACGTTTTGGAAATAGTTGTATGTTCATTTTGCCTATAACATCAAAGGCAACAGCACCTAAGAGTACCAAACCTTTTACAATTTGCTGTACGTTGCTGTTAATGCCCATAATAGACATACCATTGTTTAACACACCAAATATCAAAGCACCAATTACTGTGCCGCCAACTGTACCTATGCCACCATAGGCAGAAGCACCACCAATGAAGCAGGCGCCAATGGCGTCTAGTTCAAAGCTTAAACCGGCTTGTGGGGAAGCACTGTTGAGCCTTGCTGCAAACACAAGGCCTGCCACGGCAGCCAAAAACCCCATGTTGGTATAGGCAAAAAACATCATGCGTTCTGTTTTAATACCACTGAGTTTGGCTGCCTTCATGTTACCGCCCATAGAGTAAAGGTAACGGCCTTGTACCATGTTGCTGGTAAAGAAGCCATAGCTGATTACTACCAGGCCGATAATAATCAGAACCGTTGGTATACCACGGAACTTGCCAATGGTAAGAAAGAACCAGGCAATTGCAATGCTGATAAGTGCAAGCTTTGCAACAAGACTCAGCAGGCTTTCTGCCGGGTAGCCCTTGCGCAATTTTTTATTGCGTTTTAAAAGGCTTGTGGTTACCAAGGCTATGATACAAACAGCGCCTACCAATAGGCTAAGAAAGTTGTATTGTGTGTTGAATAATGTAATTTTTTCAATAAATGGGCTGGGGATATAGCCGGTTGAAAACATTAAGTATTCCTGTGGGAAGGGGGCTAAGGTTAAACCATTTAATATTAACAGTGTTAAACCACGGAACACCAGCATACCACTTAATGTTACAATAAAGGGTGGAATTTTTACATAGGCGATCCAAAAAGCCTGCCATGCACCACAAGCCGTACCGATGAGTAAACATACGGCAATAGCTACATAGGGGTTCCATGTGCTTTTTACCAGCATTTCACCGGCACAAGCACCTACCAAGGCCACAATGGAACCAACAGAAAGGTCTATGTTACCACCTGTCAAAATACATAATAACATACCAACACCCAAAATAACTACATAAGAATTTTGGAAAATAACGTTGGATACATTCATAGGGCGTAAAATTTTGCCCTGCGTTAAAACTGCAAATGCAAGCACGATGGCAAGCAAAGCAATTACCATGGAATATTGTTTGATATTTAATTTTCTCTTTTCCATGTTACATTGCTCCTTTGTATTTAATAATATGGCCCATAATGATTTCTTGGCTGGCTTCGCCGGTAGGCATTTCTGCCAATATCTTGCCTTCATGCATTACATATACCCGATCGCTTACCCCTAATATTTCAGGCAATTCAGAGGATATCATAATAATGCTCTTGCCTTGGGCCACCAGTTGATTCATAATTTCATAAATTTCATACTTTGCGCCAACGTCTACACCACGTGTAGGTTCATCTAAAATAAGAATATCCGGCTGTGTAAATACCCACTTGGCAAGCAAAACTTTTTGTTGGTTGCCACCGGAAAGGTTTTCTACATTCACTTTTTCGTTGTTGGCTTTTACACGAAAGTTTTTTATAAACTCCAGGCTTAGCTTGGTTTCCAAGTCTTTATCATACACATAGTTACGGCTTACGCGAGAAGGCTTGGCAATGCTGATATTGCGTTTAATGCTTTGGCTTACAATTAAACCATTGCCTTTTCTATCCTCTGTAACATAGGCCATACCACCATCTATAGCTTGGCTTACGGTGTTAAAATGCACCTCTTTGCCATCCTTATACATTTTACCGCTGATGTTGGTTCCATAGGCTTTGCCAAACAGGCTCATGGCAAGCTCGGTTCTACCTGCACCAATAAGGCCGGCAATGCCTATGATTTCGCCACGCTTTAAGGTAAAGCAGGCATTATCTACGATTTTTTTATCGTTATATTCAGGGTGGTATACTGTCCAATTTTCCACACGGAAGCATTCTTCGCCTATGCTTACATTGCGTTTAGGGTAACGGTTAGAAAGCTCCCTGCCCACCATGGATTTGATAATTCTGTCTTCGGACATATCGTCTGTTTTATGGTCTAAGGTTTCTATGCTCTTACCATCACGAATAATGGTGGTTTTGTCTGCCACATAGGTGATTTCGTTTAATTTGTGTGAAATAATAATGGAGCTGATATTTTTTTCGTTTTTAAGAGATATAAGCAAATCCAATAAGGCCTTTGCATTTTTGTCGTTTAAAGAAGAAGTAGGTTCGTCTAATATGAGTAGCTTTACGTCTTTGCTAAGTGCTTTTGCAATTTCTACCAACTGCTGTTTGCCTACGCTGATGTCTTTAATTAAGGTGTCCGGGCTTTCCTCCAAGCCTACCAATGCCATGTAACGCATACATTCCTGCTTGGTTTCATCCCAGTTGATGATGTGCATATTAGCACGCTCATTGCCCAAAAACATATTTTCTGCAATAGAAAGTTCCGGCACTAAGGCCAACTCTTGATGAATAATAACAATACCCTTTTTTTCGCTGTCTTTGATATTTTTAAACTTGCAGGTTTCCCCTTGGTAAACAATGTCGCCTTCATAGGTGCCAAAGGGGTGTATGCCACTTAAAACCTTCATTAAGGTAGATTTTCCTGCACCGTTTTCCCCACAAATAGCATGTATGGAGTTTTCGGCAACGCAGATATTTACATTGTCTAAGGCACGCACACCGGGGAACACCTTGCTTATATTGCGCATTTCTAATAACATAATTGCCCCCTTAGGCTTTTTTTAAAGAAGGGGGAACCGGTGTTCCCCCCAATATACTATTTAGAAAGTTGTTCCTCTGTATAGTAACCAGAATCAATTAACAATTCTTTTAAGTTGTCTTTATCTGCAAATACAGGTGCGCAAAGGTAGGTAGGAATTACACCGGTACCGTTGTCATAGGTTTCTTTATCGTTGATTTCAGGTTCTTTACCGGAAATAACAGCGGTAACCATTTCAACTACTTTGCTTGCCAATGTACGTGTATCTTTGAATACAGACATGCTTTGTGTGCCTGCCAACATGTTTTTAACAGATACGATATCACAGTCTTGACCGGTGATGATAGGGAATTGTTCGCCTGGTTCATAAATGCTGAGTAATGCGTTGGTTGCACCGTTTGCTGTAGAGTCGTTGCTGCAAAGAACTACATCAAGGTGTGTGTCGCCGGTGTAATGCGCAGAAATTAAGTTGTCCATTCTTTGTTGGGCTTTTTCTGTGCTCCAGGATGGTGTGGCGATGCTTTCAAATTCAATTTGGCCAGATGGAACTACCAATTTACCGGCATCAATATAAGGTTTCAAAACGTCAAATGCGCCTTGGAAGAAATAACGGGCATTATTGTCGTCCGGGCTGCCGCCTACGAATTCAATGTTAAAAGTTTTGTCTGTAGTGGCAAGCGCCAATTTGTCTTCTACATATTTACCTTGTATGGTACCAACCATATAGTTGTCAAATGTTGCATAGTAGCTAACAGCGTCAGATTGCATGATCAAACGGTCATAAGCAATAACAGGAATGTTGGCAGCTTTGGCGTCTGCCAATACTGTACCGAGTGCGCCACCATCTATAGATGCAACTACAAGTGCGTCTACTTGGTTAGCAATCATGTTTTCTAATTGAGATACTTGTTTTGCAACATCGTTGTCTGCATATTGCAAATCAACTGTGTAACCTGCTGCTTCCAATTGGGCCTTCATGTTGGCACCGTCTTGGTTCCAGCGTTGCAAGCTTTGGGTTGGCATTGCTACACCAATGTTGGCTGCCATGGCACTGCCAACAGAGAGGAGCATAAGTATGCTAAGCATAATAGAAACTAATTTTTTCATTGTTTCCTCCTTATTTTTTTGGATAATTCTGTAAAATATTATCCTTTTTTTATAAATATAAATCTATATTTGCTGTTTGTCAATACTTTTTATAAAATATTTTATAAAAGTATTTTTTTCAGAGAAAACACTTTTACTTACGCTATTTTTGTGTTGAAAAATGAAAAAATTTTTATCTTGGCAAAATAAAAATATACAAAATCTCTTAATGTGTATTTATTTTTAACTGTGTAAGCAGGCAATAGAAGCAAGAAAGGTTTGCAACTGTAGGGCTTTGTGTGATTGCGAAGGGGTGTATAAGCCCCTACAAGCGTGTAGCCCAGCTTTACAATCCCCCAGTCAAACGTAAGCGTTTGACAGCCCCCTTTACACAAGGCGGCCTTTTTGCTTAACGCTTTGAAGTTGGGCGAATGTTTAAAATAGCCGGTTTTCACTAAATATAGTTGTTACTTATTGTAAGTTATTATTTAAAATGCAACACTTTACCTAATCCAAATCTCTATTTCTTGAAATCCTCCCACGAATAGCAATAATAGAACCATTTCACACCCGGTATAACAAACCTGATTTTCATTCTCTTGTTTTTACAAACAAAAAAAGCCTTGTATATTTCTATAAATAAGGCTTTTTTAATATTTAAAATTTTTATGCGTACAATGTTTTTATATTATTTTTTACAAACTTTTGTTTATTCCTCTACCACATGCGCTACACCATTTTGGTTTTCTACATACAGGAATTGATCTACCTTCGCACCTTGTATATCACTCTTGTCGGTACAGGTAATAATACTTTGTATGCCCTCTATATGTGCAAGTAGGGCTTCTCTACGGCGTACATCCAATTCAGAAAAAACATCATCCAGCAGCAATACGGGCAAATCGCCCATTTCGGCACGTATGATTTTAATCATGGCCAATTTCACAGAAAGTACAGCCGTGCGCATTTGACCTTGGCTGGCGTATTCTTTCATCAAATGATGGTTCAATCTAAAATCAATATCGTCTTTATGGGGACCAAAACCGGTGGTGGCTCTACGAATATCCGCACCACGGTTGTTTTTTAAGTTTCTCTCTAAGGCAAGGTAGGGGGTATCTTCATCTTTGAATTGACCTGCATAATTCAGGCTGAATTTTTCCTTGCTGTTAGGGCTTAAGTCTTTATAGATTTCGCTTGCCACTTCATTCAGATATTGCAAAAACCATTGCCTTTGGCGCACCACTTCTGCGCCTTGTATGCACATTTGTTCTTCCCAAACATCCAGTTCCCTATCCACATTCATGCCTATTTGCGCATTTTTAAGCAATATATTTCTATTTTTAAGTGCCTTGTGGTATTCAGTAAGCTCGTTTAAATAACGATAGCGCATTTGGCTGATTTGCATATCCAAAAAGCGTCTACGTTCCAAAGGGCTATCTTTAATGATTTCCAAATCCTCCGGGGCAAACAATACGCAGGTGCTGTGGCCAAACATTTCAGAAATACGTTCCGTTTTTTTTCCATATACATAGGCTTGTTTATGGGTTTTACCCACATGGCGCAGCTTTAGTTCCACATCATGCTTACCGGTTACACGTTCTGTTTTTACCTGTACGGAAGTATAAGGTTCACCTATGCGCATAAGGTCCTTGTCTTGTTTGGTTCTATGACTTCTTGCAAAACAAGAAAAATGGACAGCTTCCAAAATATTGGTTTTTCCGCTGCCATTTTTTCCTATGATTACGGTGGTGCCGGGGTTTGGCTTCCACTCTAAGCGTTCATAATTTCTAAAATGAAATAGTTTTAAATATTCAATGCGCATTATTGGTTTAAGCGTACCGTCATCAATAAATAGGTTGCTGTTTCTTTATCTCTTGGTTTAATAATAACCGGTGATTCCGGAGTAATCATTAAAATTTCTATCCAAGTTTCATCAATATTTCTTGCAATATCACTTAGATATTTACCGTTAAAACCGATGGTGATAGGGTCGCCATCAATTTCTACATCCAATTCTTCATATACATCGCCCACTTCACTTTTGCTGGTTAAAATAAGCTTGCCTTCACCTATACGCATGGTAATGATATTGGTATTGGCAGATTGGGCAATGAGGCCGGCTCTTTCTACAGCCGGTAAAAATTCTTCTTTTTTGGTTACTACACGTGTTTTCCATGTTTTAGGCAAAATATTTTCATAGTTAATATAACTGCCGCTGTAAAGCGTACTTACCACGGTGGTATTGCCTATCACAAACATAATATGGGTATTTTCTATGTGTAGGGTAATCAATTCTTCACTATCTTCCAACATACTACTTACATCAGAAAGCACTTTGTGTGGAATAATGCAAGCCAAATGTTCTTTGCCTTGGGGTAAAATAAAGCTGTCTTCCCATTTTTGTAAAGAAAGCCGGAAACCATCTACCCCCACCAAACGAATTTCATTTTTATATAATTCTAAGTAGCCACCGTTCAGCGCTTCCTTAACTTCGCCTTGGGCGATAGAGAAAAGCACATGGCTTATCATATTTTTTAAAATTTTTTGTGAAATGTGTATACCATCGTTTTGAAATGGCGTACTCATGGCAGGGAAGGTATTGTCGCTCATACCGGCAATGGTACTGCGGCTGCCATTGCTTTGGATTTTTAAGCTGCGGTTTTCATCCATAATAATTTGAATTTTCCCCGGTGCGGCATGGCGAATAATTTCGCTAAACAAACGGGAGTTTAATACCACTCTGCCACCTTGCTGTACATCTGCTTCTACTTCACTGCGGATATAGAGGGAACCGTCTGTACAAGTGAGTTTAATTTTTCCTTCTTCTGCAATAAGATGTATACCTTCCATAATGCTCATGCTCGGCCTTGCAGAAAGTGCCATTTTTGCATTTTGTATTGCGCTTTGCAATGCGTTCTTTTCACAACTGAATTTCATATTTGCCCCTTTGTAATAATTTACTTGCCCAAAAGCAAGAAGGATTGTAGCTGTATTATATATATAAATATAGTATTAGTAGTAGTATAGCCGTTTTTCTGTGGAAAAGCCAGCTTAAGTACTTTATTACAAGGCTTTGCCTTGTGGAAAACCATGTGGTAAAACGGTGGATATACTGTGGAGAAATTGTGGAATTTTAACATTTTTAATAAAAGTAGCTTTTGTTTTGGCTGTTGTAATTGTAACAGCAATTATTGCATGTTTTTTAATATTGTGCGCTAAGAATTTTGTAACAAGCCGGTATATACCGATTTACTTGTTACATTTTTTGTAATAAGTAAAAACAGATTTTTGAAAATTGTTCCATGCTTATTTTTAATTTACAAAATGTAAAAGTATATTTTTTACTATCCACTGTTTCCACAATACTGTGGATAGTTTTTTCACCCATAGAAAACTATGATTTTGGCTTGGATTGTAACAATTTACCACAATTCATACACAATGTACTGCATTTTATTATACTGTATTTGTAAGGGAATTGCAAAGCATAGCCTCTTGTTTTTTACTTTGTTTTTTGCTTAAGCTAAGAAGCAAACTATATAAAATTAAATTTGATTTTTTTGTGTAAAGTACCTAAAAACCGCGTATTTTTATTTGTTACAAAAATGATATAATTAAGTATTAAATACAATAAAAAATAGAATGATACCAAATAGTACAAGTGAGGATTGCTTTGTATTTTATGGCAACGGAATAGCTCTTTTATAGGGGTATATTCCTACTTATTTATTATATAGGTATTATATCTATAGTTCAAGAAATTTTGCAGTGCAAAAACGGGTAGTTAATTATATAGAATAGGTTTAATAATGAAGATTCTTGCTTAAAAATAAAGAAATCCCTATACTATATTTATAAATTAAAAAATAACGGCGTTTTTGTGCTGTAAAAAGGGGAACTATGGTCAGCAAAGTAAATACCTGTACACTTTCCGGTGTAGATGGATTATTGATAGAAGTAGAAAGCTTTATTGCACGCGGATTGCCTGCCTTTGATATTGTAGGCTTGCCTTCTGTTGCCGTAAAAGAAAGTAAGGATAGGGTGCGTGCGGCACTGCTTACGGGTGGCTTTCGTATGCCGCCGGCAAGAATCACCGTTAATTTAAGCCCGGCTGATGTAAAAAAAGAAGGCAGTGGCTTTGACTTGCCTATTGCCATTGCCCTTTTGCAAGAAAGTGGGCAAATGCATTGTAAGAGCTTACACAGCACCCTGCTTTTAGGGGAACTTTCTTTAAGTGGGGAGATTTTGCCTATTCACGGCTGTTTGCCCATGGTGATTTGTGCCTTACAAAAAGGCATTTGTGAAATGATCGTGCCTTATGGCAATGCCAATGAACTCAACTGTTTGCAAGGGGCAAAGGTATACCCTGCTAAAAATTTACGGGAAGTGGTAGGGCATTTGCAAGGTACAGAGCGGATTGCAGAATTGCAACAAAAAAATTATGAGGAACTGCTCGCCCAAAGCCCCATACAAAATGATTTAAAATATGTGCGGGGGCAATATATGGCACGTGCTGCCTTAGAGCTTGCCGCTGCCGGCGGCCATAATCTACTTATGGTGGGGGTGCCGGGCAGTGGTAAAACCATGCTGGCACGCTGTTTGCCGTCTATATTACCGAGTATGAGCTATCAAGAAGCTTTAGAAACAACTAAAATTCATTCTTCTGCCGGAGAATTGACGGCAGGGAGCGGTTTGCTTTGTGAGCGCCCCTTTCGTGCACCTCACCATAGTGCCAGCCAAGCTGCCATTATTGGTGGTGGAAGGCTTGCCAAGCCCGGAGAAATATCTTTGGCACACAATGGTGTATTGTTTTTGGATGAATTTCCGGAATATGACAGAAAAATCATCGAAGCTTTGCGTCAACCTTTGGAAGACGGCATTGTAAGCATTGCGCGTGTAGGTGCAAGGGAACAATACCCTGCCAATATTATGCTCATTGCCAGTATGAACCCCTGCCCTTGTGGCAACTATGGCAGTAAAACCAAGGAATGTACTTGCAGTAAACAAGCTATACAAAATTATCTTGCGCGTATTTCAGGCCCTATGTTAGATAGAATGGATATTCAGGTAGAGATGGATACCGTAAGCATAGGTGAAATAGAAAGCAGCACCAAAGCTGAAAGCAGTGCCGAGGTGCGTATAAGGGTAATGCGTGCAAGGCTAATACAGCAAAAGCGTTATGCCAATTTACCCATACATTGCAATGCACAGTTGACAGCGCAAACAATGGAAGAATTTTGCCCCCTTACAGCGCCTTGCAAAAAGCTATTGGCAGGTGCAGTGGAACGCTACGGCATGAGCCTGCGCAGCTATGGCAGAGTGCGCAAGCTGGCTCGTACCCTTGCCGATTTGCAGGAAAGTGAGAATATTTTGCCCGAGCATATCATCAAGGCTTTGCAGTTTAGAAATTTAGAGAGCAAGTTTTGGGGGTAGAGTGTGAACTGTTCAATTTTGTGGGATAGATGAGGTATAAGATTACATTATATTTTTAGATAACAATATAATGATGAATAGATTTGTTTACGAATACATAAACCTATTTGTTGTTGCACTTTTCTATTTAAAATAAATTGTATATAAAAAGATAAAAAAATAATATGAACTGCAAATAGGCAATGATTTGTTTTATAAATAAACATTGCAAGTATTCAAAGTTTAGACGGCAAGCAAGGTACACACGGCAAGTTTTCTGCCCCCTATGGTCTATCTGAAAAATGGAATTTGCAGGAAGGTTTAGATGCCATAGAGGAACAATTGTTTTCAGAAATTGAGGAACATGTATACCATATGCTTTTATGTTGGAATGCGCATTTAGAGAATGGTTTGCAAGAATTTCATCAAGAGGAAGTTTGTAATACTAAAAATTGCTCCCCTTTAAATGAAACAAGTAAGGTCTTAGCAGAACAAATGTTGATAAAGTGGCAAAACGAAATGAAATAAAAAGTACTTGTTTAATGTTCTATATTTTCGTGTATATTTTTTATAACAGCAAGCCTGTTGTATTTATACTGTAAGGAGTAAACCGTGGCATATTTAGAAGTGGGTAGCAAAGCCCCCGATTTTACTTTGCAAAACCAAGATGGTGAAAATATATCTCTACATGATTTTTTAGGCAAAAATGTTATACTCTATTTTTATCCAAAGGATAATACTTCCGGTTGCACCAGGGAAGCACAAGGCTTTGCTGAAGTGACAGATAGCCTTGCCAATACTGTTGTAATTGGTATCAGTGCAGACAGCGTGCAAAGCCATAAAGGTTTTGCCTGCAAATACAATTTGTCCTTCCATTTGCTTTCCGACCCGGATCATATGGTGTTGGAGCCTTACGGCATTTGGCAACTGAAAAAGAACTACGGCAAGGAATATATGGGTATTGTACGCACCACCTATGTAATCAATGCGCAAGGCAACATTGCTAAAGTGTGGAAGGTAGCCAAGGTAGACGGCCATGTAGAAGCCGTTTGTAAGTTTATAGAAAACATGTAATATCAAAGCCTCTTTCATAAGGGGCTTTTTGATTGCCTATATTTGTTCCACGTGGAACAATGTGAATGAAAAGATGTTTTCATATCCACTATTTATATTGCTTCTATTTTCTTTTTATATCGGCTATTCC
>JAEWXD010000024.1 GCA_023396045.1 Bacillota bacterium
GACAAGGTAGTAAGCATCTCCGCCATATTACTTTTTGTAACTTCTTTTTGTTGATAAACTTCCATTTTGGTTTGAAGTATAGCGAGCGGTGTTTTAAGCTCATGCGCCACATAGGAAGAAAAATCACGCTGCATAACAAAGGATTGATTTAATCTTTGCATCATATTGTTAAAGGAGTCTATTAAACTGCTCACTTCTATAGCGGTGGATACCATCTCCACAGGCTCGCTTAAATTATGACGGCTTACATGATCCATATGCTGCGAAAGTGCTTTAAGAGAAAAAAGATATTTGCCAAGCATCACATACGTAAGGACCGTACCTAAGCCCGTTGTAAATATGGCGAAAAGATAACCATAGGTGCGAATCTGATTGCTGAAATCATCTATGGGATAAATTTTAATCTGCAGATCCCCTATAGTCAATACCATATCCTCCAAGGCAATGGAAATGGCATAATTTAAAAGCGCAATCAATACCAGGTTGCACAATAGTAATATGATGCCCACAAGCAGCGTAAGCTGGCGCTGCATACTTTTTTTCTTTTTCACGACATTTCCTTTCAATGGTACTGTGTAAAAACGGTATTTACTTTGAAAAATACACTTTTTCTACTTGATTTGGTATAAAATGCTTTTACTTCTGCAAAAGCTTATTTCAGCTATTAAATCTTTCTTTGCAAAACTGCTGTATATCATATTTGATATCCATTACAGATTTTTGTTATTATACCATTTTATGCCGCACATGCATAGCAACACACACATAATATAGCTCCTGCCCTTATTTATATTTTGTAAAATTAAATTGTGCTATTGTAAAATGATGTGCATTACTATATAATATCTATATAAGTTAAAGGAGACGAACTATGGAAAAAATCAAAATCTGCAAAAAATGTTCCCGTATTGATAAAAAAGAACTGAAAAAATATCTGGAAGAACACGGTATGGAATATAAAATAAAAGTAAAAGAGTGTATAGGCGAATGCAAGCTGCGTAAAACAGAAAAATGTTTTGGTAAAGTAGACGGCAAAGTGCTTGTGTTTGAAAGCCAAGCATTGTTTTTTCGTGCTTTGCTTGCTAAAGAAAAATAGATATCTCAAAAACGCACCCTATAGGGTGCGTTTTTATTGTAGCAATTCTTCCTCCGGCTTCGTGATAATGGTAAGGTATTTCATCATCACTTGCTTTGGAGCGTAGTTTGCTTTTTGAAATACAGGGTTTGTTTTGCCTTGCAAATGATTCAAAATATATTTGGGAAAATTGACACCGCAGGCATAAGCATGTAAGTAACCGCCGCCAAAACGAGGGTTGATTTCTGAAATATAGTATGCGCCATCTTTTTCAAACACATCTATATCAATTTGTCCACGGAAACCAAGGCTTTCTACAAAGCGAACCACGGTATTTTGTAAGGCTTCATTGTGTACGGATATGGATTTATCTGTTTCGCCGGCACGCATGAGCAGTTTTTCTTTCATAAACAAGTCTACCACTTTGCCGGTTTGCAAATCTGCAAAAACATCTACACCATATTCTTTGCCCCGCATACATTCCTGATACACAGCACCGTCATAGATTTCTAAATTTTCAAGGCTCTCAATTTTTTTAATGCCCACGCTGCAACTGCCTGTATTGGGTTTTTGAAACAGCGGGAATTGTAAAACACCTTCTTGTAAAGCCTGTTTCACATCCTCTGCGTGCAGATAAGACGGAATGTAAGGCAAGCCTATGCTTTTTAGATATTGTGCTGTTTGATATTTATCAAAGCAAATATCCACCGTGTTTTGAGAGGAAATAATAGGCAATACACCTATGGCTTCAAACTCTGCCCTATGTTTTGCAAGCAGGCTCAGCTCTGGGTCTATTAGGGAAAACACAGCTTGTATGGCTTCTTTTTTGCAAATATCCAATATGGTAGAAAAATAATCTTTTGCAAAAATATCGGGTACAACATAGCCCTTGTCTGCCACATAGAGTGTAGGGGCAATGGCCGAGGAATCTGTACAAATCACATTGCCGTGGCCAGCAAAGGTTTCTTTAAAATATTGTACAAGCTCTACCCTTGTGCCAGCGCATAGTATTAAAATATTATTCATAACGTTCTGCCCCCTGTATATATTCTTCTACGCCCCATTGTTTTTTTATGCAACAGGTGCTTTCTCCATCCTGCAAGTACACAGCAGGGGAATATTTAATAAAGTTTGGTGCAAGACACATGGTGTATGAGCCTACTTTATGAAAATGCACTTGATCTCCAACTTGTAAGGCGCTTTCATTTTGCAGGGTGCATAGCCTGTCGTTTTCCATACAGGTATAGCCTGCTAAAATTTGCTTTACATGCTTTGCTTCGCCCTTACTATGCAAGCTATACAAATAAGCTGTTTTATTGAAATGAGGGTCTACATCGCCCCTGGTACCATCCAACACTACAAAACGGTTATAAGGAGTATCTTTTACATCTATTACAGAGCACACATAATCAAAGGGGGAAGCAATGAGAGACGCACCCGGTTCTACAATAAAAGTTGTGTTGGCAAGTGCACCCAAATTTTCTTTAATGAGCGTAAAGTACTCTAAAAAGCTCGGTTTATTGGGCATACCACCAAAAAATCCACCACCGATATCTACATATTCCAATTGCAAATGGTATTCCTCAGCAATTGCTGCGGCTTTTTGCGCCAAGGCTTTATATATATCTGTACTTCTGGTTTTAGAGCTTACATGCATATGCAAGCCTACGACTTCCACATGGGGCATAGCTTGCAAACTTTGCAACACTTGCAAAAAAGTGCCGTTTTCATAGCAAAAACCAAAGCGCCCGCCTTCTGCGCCACAGGCACTTTGCCCCGGACAAGCCTGTTCTATATCAAAATTAACACGCATGCCAATTTTTGCTTTGCAACTACATTCTGCCAGCCACTGCACTTCCCTATGGGTTTCTAAATTCACTATATGGCCTTCCTGCAAGGCTTGCAGAAAAGTAGCCTTATCTTTCATTGGGCCGTTGTAAATAATGTTGGTATAGCCCACATGTTTTGCCAAAGCATATTCTTGGTGGGAAACCACTTCTGCATAGCAATCCTGGTGTTTCATATAATCTACCACCCACAATAATGAATTGGTTTTAAAAGAATAGCCAATTTTCCATTGTGTAAATGTGGCAGAAAGGGCTGCCTTCATTTGTTGCAGGGTGCTGTCCAAACTTTGCTTATGCAAAATAAAATAGGGTGTTTGCATGTTGTTACCTTTATTCATTTCCTGTAAAATCACTCATTGTTGCGTTGTTTTCTTCATTGATACCTTCTTTGGCAAACACTTTATAAACGGTTAAAAAAAGTATCTTCATATCTAACCATAAGTTTACATGGTCCACATAGTACACATCCAAAGCAAAACGTTCTTGCCACTGTACAAGGTTTCTGCCGTTCACTTGTGCCCAGCCGGTTAAACCCGGTTTAACATCGTGCCTGCGCGCTTGCTCTTTATTATAAAGGGGCAAATATTGCACCAGCAAGGGTCTTGGGCCAACAAGGCTCATATCTCCTTTGATAATGTTGAATAAGCTTGGTATTTCATCTAAACTGGTAGCACGCAAAGCTTTACCAAAGGCAGTGAGTCGCAGCTCATCCGGCAAAAGATTGCCTTGAGAATCTGTTTGTTCTGTCATGCTACGGAACTTATACATTTTAAATATTTTACCATGTAAGCCGGGTCTGTTTTGGCTAAACAAAACTTTGCCGCCCAATTTTAATTTAATAAGCAATGCCACCACCACAAAAACAGGAGAAAGCAATACCAAGGCAATCATTGCCAATACTCTATCTAACAGAGGTTTTAAAAATCGTAAATACATTCTATCCTTCTTTTAAAATAGTTTGCAATTGTGCATACAAAGGTGCAAGGCTGGGAAAAATGTTATGAAAAACATTTTTCAATAGCTTTTGGTAAAATGCATGTTGCTTAGGATCCGGCGTAAAGGTTTTGGCTATGTGTACCATTGCGCCTATGGCATCAGCAAAACTTTCAAAAGCGCCCAAACTTACGAAGGCGGTAATAGCCGCCCCCATACCAGCCACTTCATACTGTGTGGTACGCACTACGGGCAAGCCAAACATATTGGCAGTGATTTGACATATTTCATCACTGTTGGATCCACCGCCACCAATGCGTATTTCTTGAAACTGCAGGCCCGTATTTTTTTGCAAGGCTTGCATGCCCTCCAAAAGAACAAAGTTGATGCCTTCAATGATGGCTCTATAAATATGCAAACGGGTATGAATATCTGAAAAACCAACAATAGCGCCCTTAGCGTTAGGCATATTGATGTTCGGCGTTAAATAAGGGGCAAACAGAAGCCCATCACAGCCCGGAGGGATGGATTGCAAAGTTTGATCTAACACTTGCTCGGTACTAATGCCTTGCTGTTCTGCAATGAGTGCCTCGTGCTTTGCAAACTCCTTTTTAAACCAAGAAATGAGCCAATAACCACGATACACTTCCATTTCCGGATTCCAACAATTTGGCAATATGCTACAATAGGCCGGCATAAAACGATGGGGTTCTACATAGCGTGTGCTGTTGTAGGTAAGCGTGGCAGTGGTACCAAGGCCGGCAGCAAGGCTGGTTTCTGCAAGGCAACCCAAGCCGATCACTTCACAAGCCTTATCAGAGCCTGCGGCAATGAGTGGTAAACCTTGTGGCACACCGCTTAGTGCCTGCATTTGTGCACTAATTACACCAAGCACTGCACCACTTTCTACCAAGGGGTAGAGTTTTTCTTTTTCTATAGGAAACACAGGATAAATAAGCGCACTTTTATGTTGCCATGTTCTTCTTTTAAAATCAAAAGGGCCATGAAACACGGTACTTGCCACGCTATCTACCAATTTACCTGTAAATTTATATATTAAATATGTACTAAGCAATATATATTTGTGGGTGTTTTTCCAAATCTCCGGCTCAAATTCCCGTATCCAGTTACAATGGGATTTTTGATATTGCAGGTTTACGGTTTCTTCCATGCCAATGGCTTTGAGTAGCCACTGCCTATGCAAAGGCATTGTAGCATTGCCCGTAGCACGACGTTGGTCAAGCCACAAAATAGCATTGCGCAAGGGTTTACCGTTTTGGTCTATACAAATGGCAGTATCACGTATGGTGGTAAGGGAAACAGCCTCAACCTTTTCAAAAATAGAGGGTGCTTGTGCTTGCACTTGCTTTGCCGCAGTACAAATATGCTTAAAATAAAAATCCGGATCCTGCTCTGCAAAACCGTTGTTGCCTTGTATATAGGGCTCTGTGTAAGAAATTTTATGCTTGACAACAATGTTACCCAAGCTATCTATCACCATAGCCCGTGTACCCTGCGTCCCTACATCAAATACAAGCACATATCTCTGTTGCATCGGCTACCCCCTTTTGTATTATTATAGCATAAAACACATAATATTTAACAGAAATATGCAAGCAAAGCATTTATGGTGTTGTACAATAAAACACCCTGAATTGCATCGTTTTATCAGGTTGCGCTTGTTGGGCAATAATTTGACCTGCATAGCATTTTTCTTTTTGCTATACTCATTTTGAGGTGAAGAAAAAATGACATTTATAACACTATTTTTAGATACAGAACAAGAACACGTATTGCCGGAGAGCATACAAATCGCTTTTGCGCTTACATTAAATTTTATTTTAATGCTTGCCGGCATATTTATTAGTAAAGATATAAAATCTGCAGAAATTGTGGTAAATGCACTGGTAAGCTATAACTTTTACAGACTCTATATGCTCAAACGAAGCTATGCCATGTTTGGCTTTGCCATACTGTTTGCCTTGGCAACATGCAGTGGCTTGTATAGCTTTTTAATACGATAAAAAATCGCTAACCAAAATGTTTTATATAAAAAAAGATGGCAGAAGCCATCTGTTTTTATTGAAAAAAGAATATGAGTATGCAAAACATATAGGTTGCTACAAAAAGAATACTATCCATTCTGTCTAACATACCGCCATGGCCTGGGAATATACTACCGAAGTCCTTAATTCCGCAATGGCGTTTTACAAGGGAAGCAAATAGATCCCCTGCTTGTGCTGCTACCGCGCCAAAGAAGCCAATAAGCATAAATGCCCACCAAGGAGCGATAGGCCTTTGCACCAATGCATTGGCAACAAGGCCCACAATCAGCATGGAAAGCATGCCACCCAAAGTACCGCCAATAGCACCTTCTACAGTTTTTTTAGGGCTGACTGCGTTATAGAAGCCATGTTTACCATACTTCGTGCCCACAAAATAAGCTGCAATATCACAAACGATGGCAATGGCACAAATACCGGTTAAAAACACCACTTGCAAATATTCGGGCGAGAAATTCAATATACCAATAATACACATACCCGGCACTGCCAAAGTAAATAGAGGCATGGAACTTACTAAAATATCCATAAGCTCCGGCTTTTTTCTGCGCAACACCACAGCTACCTGCACAAAAAACACAAGTGCCAGCGAAGGCATCAACATCGATTTATTTGGAAACCACAGCCCCAACGGCAAATAAAGTATAGTAGCAATCCAAGTAGGAATTTCTACAGGGTGGTAGCCCCCTTGACGCAAGGCACGAAATTCTTCATATATAGTTAACAAAACAGCAAGCACCACCACCGTACCCAGATACCAGCCACGCAAGTACAGCAATACGGCAAGTACCGGAATTCCGATAGCGCCGGTTAGCATTCTGCTTTTTAAATTACTCTTCATTTCTACCTCCAAAACGCCTATCTCTTTGCAGGTAGGCATAAAGTGCTTTGTAAAATTCTTCCAATGTAAAGTCCGGCCAAAGTGTTTCCGGGAACACAAATTCGGCATAAGCAGACTGGTATAGCAAGAAGTTGGAAAGACGCATTTCGCCACTGGTGCGAATGAGCAAGTCTACATCAGCGCAACCTTTGGTATATAGAAAATTAGAAATGGTTTCTTCGGTAATATTTTCGGGTTGCAAAGTACCTTCTTGCACAGCTTGCACAATTTGCTTTGTAGCATTGACCAATTCTGCCCTGCCACCATAATTCAGCGCAATATTCAACACCATACCGGTATTATTTTTGGTAAGCTCCATACCTTGTAAAAGCACTTTTTTCTGTTCTTCCGGCATACCGTATACATCACCGATGATAACCACTTTTACATTTTTTTGGTGCAGCTCCTGTATATCGTTATCAAAAAATTCGTTGATAAGCTTCATCAAGGCTGCTACCTCTATGCTACTGCGTTTCCAGTTTTCGGTAGAGAAGGCATACAAGCTTAAATAGCCAACACCCAGTGTTTCACACTCACGAATAATATTACGCAAGGTAATTACACCGCTTTTATGACCCATGGCTACTTTTAATTTGTTCTTTTTTGCCCATCTGCCGTTGCCGTCCATAATAATGGCAATATGTTTTGGCAACAGGGCACGCGAATTATAAATAATATCTTTCACGCAAGCTCCTTACATTCTGTAAACACCAAAACAGCCCTATTGCCTTGTAGGACTGCTTTGATAACACGAGGGGAACAAAATTCCTCTGGGCTTAATTTGTTTTTTTTAACCGTATCGGCAGTGCTTTTTTGTAGCACAATTTCATAGCCTTTGAGAAGTTCTACGGCTTCCTGCAAAGGCATAGCCAAAAGTTTTGTTTCTAAATTCATTATACAGTCATGATTTCATCTATTTTTGTGGAGATGATACCATCGATTTTTTTTGTATATTCGTCTACTACTTTTTGCAATTCATCATTGCCTTTATGCATTTCATCTTCAGAAATGGCTTTGTCTTTTTCTAATTTCTTAATAGCATCCAAACCGTCTTTGCGAATGGAACGCAAAGCAACTTTGGCTTCTTCGCCTTCTTTTTTGGCAAGCTTAGAAAGATCTTTACGCCTTTCTTCGTTAAGTTCCGGGAAGATGAGGCGCACACATTTACCATCGTTATTTGGGTTTAAGCCCAGATCGCTTTGGTGAATGGCTTTTTCAATAAGAGCAACAGCTTTTGCATCCCAAGGGGTAATTTGCAAAATTCTTGCCTCTGGGGAAGAAATGGCTGCCATTTGGTTAATAGGTGTTTCCATACCATAATAGTCTACCTTAATGGAATCTAAAATAGCCGGGTTGGCACGGCCGGTGCGAATGTTGTTTAAATTGTGGTGCAAAGAACGAATGGTTTTTTCCATTCTGGTTTTGCAATCTTCTATACATGGTTTATACATACGAGTTCCCTCCTATTTATTTTATAATTGCTTCTATTTATTCTACTGAATTTTGGTAAGTTTTGCAAGAGAGAAAGCATAGGGAATATTTTGTAAATTCTTACTCTTTAATTGGAAAGCAAAAAAACAAGCCGCAAGGCTTGCTTATAGATGGATATATTGCAACCAGTCTGCGTCTTGCTCTTCACGGCCTGTAAGTTCACCCTCCGACTCTAAATCAACAAAATTTAGTTGGCGCAAGGCTTCGTATACCACAATACTTACGGCATTGCTAAGGTTTAGGCTACGCAATGTTTTACGCATGGGAATGCGAATAGCATTATTGTACATTTTTTCTATTAGATTTTCTGGTAAACCACGGGATTCACTGCCAAACACAAAGTAATCGCCATCTTGGTATTGCACATCGCTATGGCGTTTTTTTCCCTTGGTAGTAAGTAAAAACAACCTTGCACCTTTGTTTTTTTCTAAAAATTCACCAAAATCATCATAGTAGAAAATTTCCAATTTATCCCAATAATCAAGACCTGCACGACGCAGCTGTTTATCGGAAGTATCAAAGCCAAGGGGGCGAATAAGGTGCAACCTTGCACCGGTTACAGCACAAGTTCTGGAAATATTGCCGGTGTTGGCAGGCATTTCCGGGTTATAAAGTACAATGTTCAGCATTCTTTTTTACCTAAGTGTTTTTCCATTTGTATATTCAGCTTATTGATATCCCCGCAACCCATGGTAAGCACAAGGTCGCCCTCTTGCCAATGGTTAATAAGATAATTTTCACAATCATCAAAGGTAGGGGTATAGGCTACGGGAATGCCTTCTTTTTCCATAGCGTGCACAATATCCAGTGCGTGAATATCACCGAGGTCTACTTCCCTTGCGGCACAAATATCGGTAACAAGGGTAATATCTGCCGGTTCTGTACAATGAATATAGTCTTTAAAGAGCCTTTTTACCCTACTATACGTATGGGGTTGCATTACTGCCCAAAGCCTGTTGTGTGGCTGCATTTTGGCAGTTTGCAACACTTGCAGCATTTCTTCCGGATTATGACCATAGTCATGGTATACTTTTACGCCATCGTATGTGCCGGTAAGTTCAAAACGTCGATGTACGCCTGCAAAGGCACTTAAGGATTTTACGAGAGCTTCTTTATTTGCTTGCAATACCATGCCTGTTGCGTAGGTTGCCAAAGCATCCAATATTTGAACTTTACCGGGTATAGAAAGCTGTATATAGGCTTCTTCTATGCCATTGTGCATAACTGTAAAGCCGGCACAGCCTTCTTTATTAAAACCAATATTGCTTGGATAATAGTGATTTGTGTTTTCAAAGCCAAAGAATACATAGTTTGCATGTTCCTGCGCTAATTTTTTGGCACGAGGGTCGTCGCCACAGGCTACTACCCAACCATCATTTGGTAGTTTGTTTAAGAAGGCACGAAAACTGTTTTCTATGTCGTCTATATCTTTATAAAAATCCAAATGATCTTCTTTTATGTTGAGCAATACGGCAATTCGTGGGTTCATACTCATAAAGCTTGCGTTAAATTCACAAGCCTCTGCCACAAACAAATCTTGACTACCAAGCCTGGTGCTACCGCCTATACTGTCTACCATGCCGCCAATATGTACACTGGGGTTAAGGCCACAATCTACCAAGCTTTGTGCAATCATACCACTGGTTGTGGTTTTTCCATGGGTGCCTGCCACACAAATGCTACAAGCATAATGCTCCATAAGCTGCCCCAAAAGCTCTTTACGCTCCATACCGGGTATAGAAAGTTCCTTGGCACGCACACGCTCTACATTACTTTCTGCAATGGCAGCCGTATAAATTAAGAGATCTGCACCATCTACATTAGAAGCGGAGTGCCCCACCGTAACCTGTATGCCTTGCTTTCTTAGCATATCTACGATATAGCTCTCCGCTCCGTCTGAGCCACGCACAATGTAGCCCAATTGCACCAACATTTCGGCAAGGCCACTCATACTGGAGCCACCTATGCCTACCATGTGGATTATTTTGTGCTTAAAATCTCTTATATGAATTTGGTTCATACAAAAGCTTCCTTATTTTTATTCTTCGGTAATTTCTTCTACTGCTTCAGTTATTTCATCTGCCGTTTTTGTAGCAGTTTCCTCAACTTCAGTGGTGGCTTCGGCAACTTCTTCGGTTGCTTCTTCTACTTCCGCTTGCTTTTCATTTACTTTTTCTACCACTTCATTGATGGTGTTTTTCACACCTTCAAAAGTGCTGGTAAACAATTGCTCGTTAATAACAATACCATCTTTTTTTACTTTTTCTCTATCAAAGCCGGCACGGTTTAAAAGCAAATCACAGAATACTTGCGCAAGACCGGCTATGATTAAAGAAATACCGGTAAAAATCATTCTGGCTTTTACAGAAGCACCAAATACATGGAAAAGTAAAATAACAGCCAATACCGCAAGCACACAAGCGGCTACCAATACCAAGCTCCAGTTTTTAAAATCTGCTTTTTTAAGTTCAAAAGCATATTGTACCAGATAAAAACTGAACAGGATAATTACAATACCAAAGATGGTAGAAGCCATATTTTGCAACAAGGCAGAGTTAATAATAAAATACAAGCCTGCTGCAGTAAAACTTAAACCAATTACCAAACGATTGCCAATTTCGTGGCCATCGTTGGTAAAGTAGCCAATAACATGGAACAACCCAAATACTACTGCTACTAAGCCAATCACCCACATTAAAGCAGTAAGCAAGCCGGTAGGGAAGATAACAAATAAGATACCAAGCACACAAGCAAGCAATGCTAAATTCTTAGGATCACTAAAATTAAAGTTTTTTATTTTTTCTAACATATCAATTTCCTCCTAAATAATATATATATTATTATAAATGACCAACTATTATTTTGCAAGTAAAACAAGGTTCTAAATAGGCTTAGTTGGCATTATTTCACCATTTTTTACAATTATAAGCGTTTGTGGCATTTGCGTCTGTAACTCTGCTTGCGCTTGCATAAATTGCACAATATCTTGTGTATTTGCAAATTCCATGGCTTGCAGGGCATTGTTTTGTATATGCAAAGCCACGAAGCGATTGTTTTGTGTTTGCAATACTATAGCGCTATGTAAACTTTTTACTTCCAATTCATTTTGTGCAAACACTTGCCAAAGGCCAATATTTTCTTGCTTTGAAAATACTATGCCACTTTTTAAAAAATGTTGCTGAATTTGTTTTATAAGCGCCTCTTTGTTTAAAACTTGCAATTTATCTAACACAATGGGCGAAAACAAACTCACAAAATCCTGCACAGTACGGCCTTGTAAATGGGCTTGTTTTACTTGTTCTTCCCCTTCTGCCGGTGCGCTCTCTGCTTTATTTTGTACCATCATCTGATCTGCAAAAAGCAAGTACGAAAATGCATTTGCCTGTAATTGGTTGGCTTTGCCTTCTGTTTCTGTGCCGCCGAGCACATAATTTACAGCCTCTTGGCTAACACCATTATTTATAAGCTGTTGGCAAAATTCAAAACGGGTTTCTTTTGCATGGATATCGAGTTCCTTTTGTGGTGGCGCTATACTTGCTTGTGGTGCTTGCGTTACTGCCGATACCGTAGCGTTTACCACTTTGCGCACAATGGGCATGGTTTGTGCAATACCGGTGCCTACAAGCACAAGCATAGCCACGGAAACAATAATAAACTTTTTCATACACACCTCCTACATGCAATGAACGAACAACAACGCTCGCGTATTCCCCAAGGAATTGTTCACATGTGTAGAATATTATACACAAATATTACGAAAAAGAAATAAATTCTTTGCAAAAAATATATGCTTCCGACGTAAGTCCTCTTATAAAATAAGATTATTGGCTATTTTAATAAAATAATTTGTTACAAATCAAGTACAAAATAAATGGAAATTTTGTTTTGAGATAGAATAACACGCTTAGCACATTCATAACAAAGTATTTTTCTTTTGTATATTCCATACAATAAAGTTTGGCGCCGTAAAATATTTTTATAAAAAATTATAAAAAATACTTGCATTTTAAAATAATTTAGTGTAGAATACATAACTGTTCAGTATTGTTACTGACCTCGCTGAAGTGATGGAATAGGCAGACATCCGGGATTTAAAATCCCGTGGGCGCAAGCCCGTGCGGGTTCAAGTCCCGCCTTCAGCACCAACAAAACGCTTGTACATACTGCAAGCGTTTTATTTTTGATAAAAGAGGAAACTATGAAAACCACACTCGGTTGTATTCGTAAAGCAGATAAAGACTTTCATTTAATAGAAGACGGCGACAAAATCGCCATTGGCCTTTCCGGCGGTAAAGATAGCATTTTACTTGTGCATGCGCTTTCCAAATATCGCATGTTTAGCAATAAGAATTTTAGCATACATGCCTTTACCATACGCAGTGGCTATGGTGAATTTAATTGTGATAAACTACGCGCCTTATGCGAAAGCTATAATGTACCCTACACGGTGCACGATACACAAATGTATGATATTATTTTTAACATTCGCAAAGAAAAAAACCCTTGTTCTCTATGTGCAAAAATGCGCCGCGGTATTTTGTGCGACCTTGCCAAAGCGGCGGGTTGCAATAAAATTGCACTTGGCCATCACAGGGATGATGCGGTAGAAACCCTGCTTATGAGCCTTTTGTACGAAGGCCGCTTACACACCTTTGCCCCTAAAAGCTATATGAGCAGAAGCGACATTACCGTTATTCGCCCCTTAATTTATTTGCCGGAAGCACATATTATACATTTAAAATGCGCTCTACAAATGCCGGTAGAAAAAAACACCTGCCCTGTGGATGGGCAAACCGGTAGGCAACAAACCAAAGAACTGATACAAACGCTTACAAAAAATTACCCCAAAATACAAGAACGTGTTTTACATGCATTACAAAACTATAAAACAGGCTCCCTTTGGGAAAAGGAGGAATAGCCCTTGTTTGAAAGAAAATTTGATATTGTAGTGATTGGTGGCGGCCATGCCGGTATAGAAGCTGCCCTTGCCGGTGCAAGACTTGGCATGAACACCTTACTACTTACCTTAAGCATAGACGGTATCGGCCTTATGCCCTGCAACCCCTCCATAGGTGGCACAGGCAAAGGCCATTTGGTGCGTGAAATAGATGCATTGGGTGGCCAAATGGGCCTTACCGCAGACAGTGTTACCTTGCAAAGCCGTATGCTGAACCGAGGCAAAGGTCCTGCCGTGCATAGTTTGCGTGCCCAAGCCGATAAGTTTGCCTATCAAAAGGAAATGCAAAATACGCTCATGAGCACCGAAAATATGACCGTTTGGCAGGCAGAAGCTACTGAAATATTAACCAAGGGCAATACCGTATATGGTGTAAAAGTTGCCTCTGGTGATGTTGTACATTGCCAAGCAGTTGTTGCCTGCTGTGGTGTATACCTCAACAGCCGCATATTGATTGGCGACTATGTGCGTGAATGTGGCCCCCAAGGTTTAGGCAATGCCAAAAGCTTAAGCAAAAATCTAATGGACTTAGGCTTCGGCCTACGCCGTTTTAAAACCGGTACACCTGCCAGAATTGATGTGCGCTCTATTGATTGGGATGAAATGGAAGCCCAAGCCGGTGATGAACCACCTGTGCCCTTCTCATTTATGACCGAAAAATCCATAAAGAACTCTGCCTTATGCTACCTAACCTATACCAACGAAGAAACCCATAAAATTATTTTAGATAACATTCACTTAAGCCCCATGCACAGCGGTTTAATACAGGCTACAGGCACACGCTATTGCCCCAGTATAGAAGATAAAATCGTTCGCTTTGCTGATAAGGACAGGCACCAACTGTTTATGGAGCCCGAGGGCAAACATAGCCAAGAGTGGTATGCGCAAGGCCTGTCTACCTGCTTACCCGAATGGGTACAATGGAAAATGTATCGCACCATACCGGGCCTACGCCGTGCAGTGCTCACTCGCCCCGCCTATGCTATTGAATACGATTGTATAGACCCCTTGGGTCTTGATGTACGCCTTGCTGCCAAACACTTGGAAGGAATGTTTCTTGCCGGGCAGCTCAACGGTACTTCCGGCTATGAAGAAGCAGCATCCCAAGGTTTAGTGGCGGGTATGAATGCCGTGCAATACATCAAAGGTAAAGACCCTCTCATTTTAACTCGCGACAACTCCTACCTTGGTGTTTTGATAGACGACCTTACCACCAAAGGTACCAACGAGCCTTACCGTATTATGACAGGCCGCGTGGAGCATAGACTTTCCTTACGCCAGGACAACGCAGACCTTCGACTTACAGAGCTAAGCTACAACATAGGCTTGGCAAGCGAAGCCCGTATGCGCAGAACCAATGAAAAACGCGAGCAAAGCCATGCACTTACCTCACTTTTGCAAACCGCACGTGTAAAAATGCCAAATGAAATTGATATAGCACACAGTGTAAGCTATGCCCCTGCCACTTTGCTCAAAAGGCCAGACATGGATCCTGAAGCCATAAAGGCGCAAATACCGGAGCTGGCAAATTTTAGAGAAGATGCCATAGAGCAAAGCATTCTAAACATTCGTTATGAAGGCTACCTGAAACGCGAGCAAGAACAAATTGCACGCACGCAAGCCATGGAAGAAAAGCGCTTGCCTAAGGATATAGACTATGCCAGTATAGATGGCCTGCGTTTAGAAGCAAGGCAAAAGCTCAACCAATTCAGACCCTACTCCGTTGGCCAAGCCAGCCGTATAAGCGGTGTAAGCCCATCGGATATTGCAGTGCTGTTGGTATGGCTCAAACGCAATAAATAATGATAATATACATTACAATCCACCAAGTTGGTGGATTATTTTATTGCAAACAAATACACCCTCTAATGTGTAAGAGAGTGTACGCTTTCATAGGTTTTATACAACATGCCAATTGGCATGACAATTGTGGGGAATGTATACATTGTATACCATTCTTTGTAAACTTGCTTATAGTATAGGTCTGGCTACAGCATTTACAATTTTTAATACATTTTCCTTTACTTCCATGTTTCAATTCTCCTAACATAAAACAATTGGCAAACGTGCCGAATCTTATCTACCCCAACGAGTTTGAAACGAAACATTATTTTATGCTTTTTTATAAAAACATTTTGGTTTTTTTGTTTGCAAAACTAAAAAAGCTATAAAAAACACATCCTTAATTGTGGTATATACTCCCTTCACTGTGCAAAGCAAAGAGAGTATATAAAATACAGTTATGAATTAACGATGAAATATGTGAAAATGTACAGACCAGAAGTACTAAAAGGTGTGAAATGAGAAACACTAAAATGCAGAATACACGAATGGTATGAATAGAAAAAAGTTGGGAACAGAAGTATGAAAGCACAAACAAAATGGATGCCTCCTGTTTGTTACAGGAAAGCATCCATATCTTCCATTCAGTTTTTCTATGTGTCCAGTTTTTGGGGTATATATCACTCACAGCAGGGCTTGTTGAAACTTTATATTACTTCACACAATTTAACAAAATTCGGCTTACTTTTTCTGCACCATTCGCAGATTCGGCATTTTGCAAATTTGCAATCAATTCATCTTTATGGGCATATAAGTTTTGTATGGCAGCAAGCAAGCTGTCTTCTGTAATGTCTTCCTGTAAAAGCGTATGGGCAAAGCCCTTTTTGGTGTAGTAGTTGGCGTTGAGCACTTGGTCGCCACGAGAAACACCACTGCTGGGTAGGGGGATAAGTAACATGGGCTTGTGCAAAGCACGCAATTCACAAATGCTGTTGCTACCGGAACGGCTAATCACAATATCAGCCAGTGCGAGCGCATCGGCAAGCGTTTCGTTGAGATATTCCACCTGCACATAGCCAGCTTTGCCTGAAAGGCTCTCTACTTTTTTACCTTCACCGCAAAGGTGCAATATGTTAAACTGTGGCAAAAGTTCGTCAAGAATGGCTTGTACAGCGTTGTTTACAGCAAGCGCCCCTTGGCTACCACCCATAATAAGCAATACGGGTTTTTGGTCAAATCCATAGTCTAACCTTGCTTTTTCCGCATTGCCGGTAAACAGGCTATCTCGCAGAGGAGTACCTGTATAAATGCCACGTGCACCAAAGAACTTTGCACAATCCTCAAAAGTAGTACAAACGGTTTTGGCAAACTTGGCACTGATTTTGGTGGCAATACCGGGGGTATAGTCGCTTTCATGGCATACAATAGGCACGTGGTTCAGCTTTGCGCCAATCACCACAGGCACTGCCACAAAGCCGCCCTTGCTAAATACGAGGTCCGGTTTGAGCTTGCGTATATAAAAATAAGCTTGCACCGTGCCACATAGCACACGAAATAGATCCTTAAAATTTTCCCAGCTAAAATAACGGCGCAATTTACCCACGCTAATACCTTTATAAGAGGCCACTTTGGGTTGCATAATACTGCGTTCTATGCCCTTATGGCTACCAATATAGTGTATTTCAAAATGATTTTCAAGCAAGGGCAACAGGGCTAAATGAGGAGTAACATGGCCGGCTGTGCCACCGCCGGTAAGCAATAGTTTTTTCATGATTTCACCTTTATATATTGCAATGAAAAAGGCAAAGAAGATTCTTTGCCTGATATTATAGTTGATTGATTAAGTCGTATGCTTCGTTATTGAAGGTGCGTTGAATGTTCAAAGCGTCTTGAATAGGCATACTGTACACTCTACCATGTTTCATACCAATGGCAAGGTTGGTGTTGCCGCTACGGATAAGGCTTACAGCAGCTTTGGCAGTTTCAAAAGCAAAGGCACTATCGCTTGCGCTTGGGGTTGCACCACGTTGGGTATAACCAACCACAGTGGAACGCACTTCGGCATCTGTCATATATTTTAATACTTTGGCAAGTAGGCTTGCATTCATAACATCATCATCATGTATACGCTCGCCATTATCACGCAATACTTTTTGCCAGTCAAAAGGCTTCATCATATGCCAGCAATGTTCACCCATAATGAGTGTGGAACGATAGTTACCACGTTCAATTAAGCCACGCAAACGTTGGGCAATTTCTTGTAAGTCCCATTCACGTTCCGGCACAACGAGCATTTCTGCACCGGTTGCCATAGCGGTTTTGAGTGCAATATCACCACTGCGCCTGCCCATTACTTGCACTACGTGAGGGCGTTCGTGGCTACGAGAGGTGGCACGAATGGCACGTACAGCATTGGTACTTACATTTACAGCTGTATCATAACCCAAGGTTTTTTCGGTATAACCAAGGTCATTGTCTATAGTGCCGGGAATACAAATGCAAGGAATACCCAATTGGCTTAAATGCAAAGCGCCGGTAAAGCTACCATCGCCACCGATAACAATAAGGGATTCAAATCCGTTTTCACGTAAACGTTGTGCAGCTTCTTTGCGTACTGCCGGTTCATAGAAGGGTTTGCAACGAGCAGTTTGCAGGTAAGTACCGGGAAGATCTGCCATATCTAACAATTTATTTTTGCTAAATACTTCCATATCGTCTTCTGGTTTTTCACTTAAACCAAGCAAGCCATTATAACCTTTTTTAATGCCAACAAGGGGCATACCATAATAGTTCGCAATACGGGCAACACTTACCACGCAAGCGTTCATTCCAGGGCTATCGCCACCACTGGTTAAAATACCGATTTTTTTTGTATTCATAATTGCACCTCTATCTATATTAAAGCGAAAAGCTAAACAATATATGTTTAGATTATAAATTATAGCACGAATGGTGCTTTTTTTCAATATTGGAAAATATATGTAATAATTTTTGACAAAAAAATACAAATAAGAATTTTATCAAAAGTATTAGCAAGTAAAAATGGAAAAAACATACTGAAAAATAGTTTGATTTTACAATTTTAATATCAATTGGGTATTTATGAGCAGGAGAATTGCATGCGTTCAGATAGTATCAAATTGAAATTTTCTTAGATCTTGTTTGTGTGTTAAACCTTTTGTTAGCAAACTTTTCCCTTATTTTTGCAAGTGAGCTACCGGAATTGCCAACGCACGAATCTCCGGTTCCATCTATTGATGGCGACATAGAACCCTACCCCACAACCATTGAACCGGAGATAAAATTTATCAAAACCATTGCACCTATAAGTAGCACACTGAATTTATGGAAAATAACGCTGCGTTTAAAGCGCGAAACAGAACTTTAAATGGTGGTGCTGACCTCCCGAATCCCCTTGGCTATGCTGCAAATACTGTGAGTGTTATGCCAAGAAGTGGTTCTGCAAGCTGGTCTCACCCAACTTTAAAGCTACAACCTAAAAGGCCTCCTTATGTAAAGGGGGCTGTCAGCGAAGCTGACTGGGGGGTTGAAATGTTGGGTACAGTGTAGTTGGGGTTTGCGTAATACTTGATGATACAAGAATGTATTACAACAATTCAATATATTGTATTTGCTTACTTACCGGTTCACAAAATATTTAACAATTAAACAAAGTATAAAAATATATGCATGTGTCTTTTCGTGAAACTGCAAAGATAAAGCATAGTTCTTTAAAAAGCACTCTGCCCACAACTCGCCTTGCCACAATCCCTCCTGAAAGTGCTTACGCACTTTATTCCCCCCTTTGCACAAGGCGGGCTTTAGTCGCCACTACTACTGGTGTGAGGATTGCTGGGCTTGTGGAATGTAGGGGCTTGAGAAAGCATAGGTAAAAGAATATGCCCGCCTTAGCGAAAACCTGCTACTCTATGTGATTTTATCTATTCAAAGCGTTAAGCAGAAAGGCCTCCTTGTGTAAAGGGGGCTGTCAGCGAAGCTGACTGGGGGATTGAAAAGTTGGAATAAAGTATAAAAAGTGCTTACGCAACGTTTGGCAATCATACAATGCCAAAACACTATGTAGTTATGTAAACTTCCTAAATACAGCAATGTGCATATAAAATATTCCCACCTATCACTTTTTCATCATATTTGCCTTTTATCCAACAAAAAAGAGCCGTTCGGCTCTTTTTATATGCCTATTCAAACAAATGACAGGCAACTTTGTGGCCAGGAGCGATTTCACGCAATTCCGGTTCCACTTGTTTACATTTTTCCATACATTGTGCACAACGGCCGGCAAAACGGCAGCCCGGTTTTGGGTTGATAGGGCTTGGTACATCGCCTTCCAAGAAAATGCGTTTTCTATCCAACCCGAATTTAGGAATGGGTATGGCAGAAAGCAAAGCCTTGGTATAAGGGTGTTGTGGGTTCTTAAATATGCTTTGGTAGTCTGTAAGTTCTACAATTTTACCAAGATACATAACCGCAATTCTATCTGAAATGTGTTTTACAACAGATAAGTCGTGGGAAATAAACAGATATGTAAGCCCCATTTTTTCTTGCAATTCATCCATTAAGTTTAAAATCTGTGCTTGAATGGAAACGTCAAGTGCAGAAACGGGTTCGTCCATTACGATAAACTGTGGTTGTAAAATAAGTGCCCTTGCAATACCGATACGCTGCCTACGCCCACCGTCTAATTCGTGGGGGAAGGAGCCGGCAAGTCTTGCTTCCAAACCTACGGTTTCCATCATGGAATATACCCTATCTTCCATTTCCTTTTGGTTTTTACAAAGCTTGTTTACACGCAGTGGGTCTGCAATAAGGTCAAATGTGTTCATTCTCGGGTTTAAGGAAGAATAAGGGTCTTGGAACACAATTTGCATTTCTTGGCGCATTTGTTGCATCTGCTTGCGGCCTTTGTAGCTCAATACGCTTTTGCCGTTTAATGTAATTTCGCCGGAAGTAGGTTCGTGCAAGCGAATAATGGCTCTACCTGCGGTACTTTTACCACAGCCGGATTCGCCAACAAGGCCTAATGTTTCGCCTTTGTTAATATCAAAGCTAATATCGTCTACGGCATGTAGTAAACCGTTTTTAGTTGTAAAATATTTTTTTAAGTTCTTTACAGAAAGCAATACATTTTGGTTTTCCATGCTATTCCTCCTTTGCTTTAAACAGGTGGCATGCTACAAAATGCCCTGCTTCCACTTCTACTGTGGGTGGGAATTGTGTTTTGCAAATTTCCATGCATTTGTTGCAACGAGGGTGGAATCTGCAACCACTTGGCAAGTTGGAAGGATCCGGTGGGTTGCCGGCAATTACTTGCAGCTTTTCTATATCCTCATCTAAGCTTGGTATGGAGTTAAACAAACCCAAGGTATAAGGGTGGCATGGATTGGTGTAAAGTTTTTCTACGCTGGCATTTTCTACAATGCTGCCGGCATAAATAACGGCTACATTATCACAGGTTTCTGCAACAACGCCTAAATCGTGGGTAATGAGGAGCATAGAGGTATTGTATTTTTCCTTTAGTTCCTTCATCAGCTCCAATACTTGTGCTTGAATGGTTACGTCCAGCGCTGTGGTTGGTTCGTCTGCAATGATGAGCTCCGGGTTACAAGCAAGCGCAATGGCAATTACCACACGTTGTTTCATACCACCGGAGAATTGATGAGGGTAATCGTTCACGCGTTCAGGGCGAATACCTACCAAACCCAACATTTCTTCGGTTTTCTTTTTGAGCTCTTCAGCACTTAAATTTTGGTGAATCTTTAATACTTCTGCGATTTGGGCACCTACGGTCATGGTAGGGTTGAGGGAAGTCATAGGGTCTTGGAAAATCATAGAAATCACGTTGCCACGAATGTGGAACATTTCTTTTTCCTTTACCTTCATTAAGTCTTTGCCGTTTACAAAAATTTCACCGGAGGTGATTTCGCAAGGAGGGCATTCGAGCAACTTCATAATTGCCAAAGCAGAAGTGGTTTTGCCTGCACCGGTTTCCCCCACAAAGCCTACGGTTTCACCCTTCCCAATGCTAAGGTTTAAATGATTTACCGCATGCACTACACCGGAGTCGGTATTAAAGCGCACACTTAAATCTTTTATTTCTACTAATTTTTCCATTGTGTTTTACCTCTTGAGTTTTGGGTCTAGGGAGTCTCTTAAGCCATCGCCCAATACGTTTAGTGCAAATATTGTAATTACAATGGCTAGGCCGGGGAATATAGTCATATGATAGTAATCGCGGATATAGTCTCTACCACCACTGAGCATAGCGCCCCATTCCGGTGTAGGTGGTTGCAGGCCAAGGCCGATGAAACTGAGACCGGCGGCATTAATAATAGCATAGGCAACACCCAAGGTTGCTTGTACAATAATAGGTGCAATACAGTTTGGCACAATATGCTTAAACATAATGCGAATATCGGAAGAACCATTTGCTTTTGCGGCTTCAATAAATTCCATATCACGAATGGAAAGCACAGAGCTGCGCACAATTCTTGCATAACCCGGTATTGATGCGATACCAACGGCAACCATTAAGTTGGAAAGGCCCGGCCCTAAGGCAGCCAAAATTGCAATGGCAAGCAACACATCGGGAACAGATTGCAAAATATCAATAAAGCGCATGAGTAAGGTGTCTAATTTACCACCATAGTAGCCGGTTACGGCGCCAATAATGGTGCCAAGCACCAACGCAATACTAACGGAAATAAAACCAACTTGTAAGGATATACGGGAACCGTAAATAATTCTGCTTAAAATATCTCTGCCAAATTCATCTGCACCAAACCAGTGTTTACTGCTTGGCGCGCCAAATTGGTTTAATAGGTCCATTTCATCATATCTGTAAGGTGCAATCACATCTGCAAATATAGCAAGTAAAGCGAGCAATATAATAATAACAAGACCTACCATGGCAAGCTTATTGCGGCGCATACGAATCCACATATCTTGGAGGTTTCTAAATTTACCTCTTCTTTGTTTTGTTACTTCTGTGTTATTCATACTTACCTCTTATACATACTTAGATTTGATGCGTGGGTCTACATAGGTGTAGAGCAAATCTACTATTAAGTTTACCAATGCAAAGGCCACAGCTACAAACAATACACAACCAAGCACCATAGGTGCATCTTGCATTTTAATAGCATCTACCATCAAACGACCAATACCGGGAATGGAAAAAATAACTTCTGTCATTAAAGCACCACCCATCAATTGACCAAACTGAATACCTACTATGGTAATAATAGGAATCAAAGCATTGCCAAGTGCGTGTTGCCAAATAACGTTCTTTTCTCTTTGCCCCTTACTGCGTGCAGTGCGGATATAGTCCTTACGTATTACTTCCAGCATGGAGCTGCGTGTCATACGTGTAATAACAGATATAGACTGGCTACCCAAAGCAAGAGAAGGGAGTATCATTTTCAGTGGTGTGTCAAAGCCGGAGCTTGGCAACCAACCCAAGTTTACAGAGAAGAGTAAAATCAGCAATAAACCAAGCCAGAATACAGGCATGGATATACCGATGAGCGCAAATATCATGGTGATATTATCAAACAATGAGTATTGCTTAATAGCAGATATTATGCCAATGGGGATACCGAATATTACGGCAACCAAGGTTGCGCAAAATGCCAGGCGTACAGTAAAACCAGCTCTGCCCAATATTTCTTGTGCAACAGGCATTTTGGTGGTATAGCTTTTGCCTAAATCACCCTTGGTAACAATGTTGCCAACATATCTGCCAAATTGTACAAGAAAAGGATCGTTTAAGCCCATGTCTTCACGCAATTGTTGTACGGTTTCTTCACTGGCTTGTGGCCCCAAAATGTTTCTTGCCGGGTCGCCGGGCGCCATATATAGTAGCCCAAACACAATAAAACTTACACCAAGCATAATTGGGATGAGCAATAATATACGCTTGATTACATATTTAATCATAGTTTCGCCTTTCAAATAATCAGAATTCCTTATAATAAGGGAGGAAAGCAACTTTGCAATCATGTAAACAAAGAATCTTTCAAGAAAAAAACAAGCCCTTGTTTTGTTCCCTTATACCGTTAAGGCTTGTTATTATTTGTATATTAGGGGTAAGGGAGGGGGAAAATCCCCCTCCGTAAATGTGCTATACAAATTATTTTGTAACGTTTCTAAGTAAGTGCCAGTTAAATGGAGATAAAACAAAGCCTTGAATGTTTGCGCGTGCTGCAGCAGAAATCTGTGCATTGTATAGTGGAACCCAAGCATTGATTTCCATAACGCGTTCTTGTGCTTGTTTATATAGTTCGCCACGTTTTGCGCTATCGGTTTCAACTCTGGCTGCGTCTAACATGTCGTCTAATTCTTTATCTTCTAAGTATACATAGTTGCCACCGGCACCTTTTGCAGAGCTGTGGAAGCATGGATACATAAATGTATCAGGGTCAGAAGAGTCTGCGCCCCAAGAAATCATAAACATATCTTGTTCTGCATTTTTAAGGTGATCGTTATATGCGGACCATTCTAAAACGTTAATTTCTACTTTAACACCAATTTGTGCTAAGAAACCTTGCATAATGGTAGCCATTCTAATACGAGCTTGGTTATCGTTGGTAGAGATAGAAGCGCTAAAGCCATCAGGGAAACCGGCTTCCGTCAATAAAGCTTTTGCTTTTTCTACATCTTGCGCGCGCAATTGTAATTGTTCTGCAATAGAATATTGAAGTGTTGGAGGCATTGGGCCTGTAGCTGTTCTACCAACCCCAAGGTATACGGCTTTAATAATAGCGTCTGTATCCAATGCATAGGAAATAGCTTCGCGCACTTTCGCATTGTCAAATGGTGCTTTTTGGGTGTTAAAACCAAGGTAAGCTGTGCCATAGTCAAAAGAGGTATACATTGCTAAATCAGGGTTTGCTTCTACTTTTTTAATGTCAATAGGTGCAACGTCAAATGCAATATCTACACCACCGCTTTCCAATTCAATTAAACGAGTAATTGGTTCAGGAATAACTCTGTAAATTAATTGTTTGTATTGGGTTTTGGTGCCATGATAATCTTCATATCTTTCCAAAACGATGTTGTTTGCTTTAGACCAAGATACAAACTTAACTGCACCTGTACCCACTGGGTTTTGTGGGTATTTATCGCCAGCTTCGGTTACAGCTTTTTCGTTGCAGATAAATGCGCCAGAGTGGCAAAGAGCTGCAACTATACCAGCGTATTCATATTTTTGTGTGAATTGTACGGTGTAGTCATCTACTGCTGTAATGCTTTCAGGGTCAATAGAGTCAAACAAGTGTAATACGTTTGGAGCTACACAAGCGCGTTTCAAAGAGAAAACTACGTCGCTGGCTTTGAGTTCTTCGCCATTGTGGAACTTGATTCCTTTTTTTAAATAGAAAACATAAGTTTTTTCATCTTTCATTTCCCATTTTTCAGCCAAAGCAGGAATAATTTCGTTTTTGGCAGGGTCTAATTCAACCAAACCTTCATAAATTTGTAGCATTAATGTGCTGCTTTGGTTGTCGTTAGAAAGTGTTGGATCCATTGTAATGGCATCGCCACTGATGGCTACGGTTAAAGTAACATCTTGCGCCATTGCTTGTGGTGCATAAGAACTAACTAAAAGTGCTAGTACGGTTAAGCACACAAGTAGTAAACTTTTTTTACGCATAAAAAAGTCCTCCATGTATTTTTATTGATGAATACAGTGTAGCACTATGTTATTGTAAAATCAACAATAAATTATTTATTTATTTTCAAATTCTATAAATCCTGTAATTTTTTTGCGTTTTTTTAGATTATTTATAATAAAAAATGATAAAAAAACAAATTTTAGCGTTTTTTAGTTAGATAAAATTAATCAAAAACGCTCTGTTTTTTACATTTTTGGCAAGCTTGATAAATCCGTTTCATAAAAACGGCTAAACAAAGGCTTTTGCAAGAATATTGCATTAGAAATGTACAGAGTTTAAAGATTTTCCTTGGTTGTTTCTTTACAACTTAGGTTCTGTATTTAAAAAACAGGCTGTATTAAAATACAATTTTATGCGTTTTTTGCATATATATTTAATACAATTTAAATTATTATTTATTTAACAAAACAATACGCATTTTTGTAAATCTGTTTTTATTGGCTTTATCTGCTTATTTACTTTCAGTAGTAGCAGTTTTTATATTGGCAGATGATAAAATATAAATAGGTAAAAAAATATTTGGAATACCTTGCTACAAGCAAACGGTGTTGTTGGCTGCTGTTTTGTAGAATTTCAATGTGCTTAAATAATGGAAATGAAAAAACATATGGGATATGTGTACTTGCGTTGTGATACAAAAGCAACATCAAAAATAATTTCTTGTTTGTCCTATCAAGTCCGTACTATTGTACAACAACTGTGCTATGGTAAATATAGTGAGTGAAAAAGTACATTTATGTGGTAAAATAAAGAACAAAAATAAATGAAAAAATTGCCTTCCGATATTGAAAAAACAATCTATATGTTTGTTAGTAAATGAAAAAGAGAGGTATGTATGAATAATATAGAAGTATTAGCCCATTATGATAGCCTTACAGGGCAAAAACAAGCGTTGCATATGCATTTGTTAAACACAGTACGCATTGCTGCAGCTATGGGCAAAACGATACATATGGAGAATATTTGTACGCTCATTGCTTTATTACATGATGTGGGCAAGGCTTCGCAAGCGTTTCAAAATAAATTATTGGCAAATAGTAAAGATAAGGTGGTACATTCTACCGCGGGGGCTGCTTTTTTGTATTCTTATTATAATAATGAAGAATATCACGCAGAGCAAGGTACATTTCAAAAGTTTATAGAAGTGTGTTGCTACGTAATAGAAGCACACCATGGGCTTTTTGATATTATTCAAGAAATAGAAGTAGATCAAATCAGTATCCCTTGTAACTATATTTTTGCGCGTATAGAAGCTTTTCAACAGCAAGAAAAAAATAGCGCATCTGAGGTGCAGGTGTTTATAAATACTACTTTATCAGAGGCTATGCAAAAGCAGAACATTTCACATTTTGATATTTTAATAAAGCAAGCCTTTGCAGAATATAAGCAAGTGCACCAGAAGCTATCATCTATCAAAAGTAATCCTGCAGAAGATCCGTTGGAAATCGCATTCTATCATAGTATGTTACTTCGGCTTTTGCTGTCTGTTTTAAAAACAGCCGATGTGGAAGATACGGTGAATGCTTTTGGCATTTGTATTGAACCTGTGAATGAACAGCAACAAAATCACCTTAAAAATATATATTTAAAAAATATAGAGGATGTGTATTCGGCTTATGCACAAAGCCCTGAGGCTAAACGCCCGCTGAACTGTGTGCGTAACCATATTGCAGAAGTGGCCGCCCATCGTGGTAAGAAGGATGGCCCCGGTATTTATTGTTTTGATGTACCCACGGGTGCCGGCAAAACCAAAAGTGCTTTGCGTTATGCTTTGTGGCAAATGCATGAACAAAATAAAGACAGGTTTTTCTATATTACAGCATATTTAACTGTTCTTGAGCAAAATGCAAAAGAAATACAGGATATTATAGGAACAGATGGTGTGCTGGAGCACCATTCCAATGTAATAGAAGAAATAGATTATGCAGAGCAAGAAAACAAAGAATACAGCATGCAAGAATATCTGTTAGAAACATGGAACAGCCCGGTGGTGCTTAGCACCATGGTGCAATTTTTCAATTCTTTGCTCAAAGGCAAGTCTGCCAATATACGTAGGTTTGCATCGCTCATCAACAGCGTTATTGTGCTTGATGAAATACAATCCTTGCCAGCGACCCTTACATTTATAAGCAATCTTATTTTTAATTTTTTAAAATATGTAATGCATACCACTATTTTGCTATGCACAGCTACTCAACCGCTGTACGACCATGAATGTATTACATATAAATTAAAATACGGCAATGTAGCTGGCCGGCAAAAAGACATCATACAATTAACGGCAGAAGAAAAAAAGATATTTCATAGAGCACAAGCAAGCAAATTAAGCAAATCGCCAGTGAATACATTACAAGTTGCCCAATATGCACTTCAACAGGGAAGCAAATCGGTACTCATTGTGGTAAATACTAAGAAATGTGCCAAAGATATTTATGATCACCTGCTTGCAGAGGGAGCCGATGCCAGCCATTGCTATTATTTAAGCACCAACCTTTGTGCCGCCCATCGAAAAGATAAAATTGCAGAAATCAAACAAAAGCTTGCGTTAGGTGAAAGTATTTATTGCGTAAGCACCCAGCTCATTGAAGCCGGTGTAGATGTGGATTTTGATGTGGTAATGCGCTCCTACGCCGGTATGGACTCTATTGTACAATGCATGGGCAGGTGCAATAGAGAAGGGAAAAAAGATGTGGGAGTGGTGAAGCTGATTTGTTTTGATCAGCAGAGCGAAAATACAAGTAAATTAAAATCTCTGCATCAAAAGAAATTTATTAGTGCAGCAATGTTAAATGGGCAAGATGAAAAAAGTTTAAATATGGAAATCTTAAGTGAGCAATTTTATAATTTGTATTTTAAGAAATTAGAGGAACAAGGTAAGTTAATGGAATACCCCATGGGAGAGAACGAGGGAAAAGATAGAGATACTTTATTTCAGATGCTAAGTAGGCCTACAGTACGTTTAGGCAGAAGTATTAGATGTATCAAAAATGGACAACTTTATAGCGATATGAAATGTGCAGCGGTATTATTTGAATTTATAGAAAATGTTTCAAAATCAGTATTTGTATATTATGGTGATGGTAAACAAATAATAGATGAACTCATTTGTTTGGTAGATCAAAAATATATTTCTAGTGAGAATTTTATGCGTATAAAGCAATTATTAAAACAATTACAACCGTATACGGTTAATTTATATACGAATTCTACGTTTTGGAAGTATGTTCATTCTTATTATAATGAAAGAATCTATATTTTTGATATGGATAAATATGATTCAAATTATGGCCTAAGCGAATATAGTGAATTGTTGATGGCATAAAAAATGAGGGGCATACCCCCCCACTTCACATCATATAATAAAATTATATTTCAATCCACATAGATTACTATGATAAAAGATTATAACAAAATTATCTAAAATAGTCAAAAATCACTTGACAGAGGTTTTGAATATTATATAATAATATTATGAAATTAAAAATGAAAGGAGGAACACGAAATGAACGAAGGGAATGAAAGCTCTAAATATTTCTATATTCGCTTGTTTGGAGACTTGGCCTTGTTTGCAGACCCGGTCAGCAAAGGAGGGGGCGAGAGAATTTCTTATCCGGTCCCAACTGCTCAGGCGCTGATAGGAATTGTAGATGCATGTTACTTTAAGCCTACTATTAAAAATGTAATTGATGAAGTTAAGATAATCAACCCCATAGAATTTAGAACGATTGGTTATAGATCGCTTTTTAATAATTATAGTGCAGGCTTAAACTATATTACGGCGTTGACTAACGTGGAATATTTAATTAAGTTCCATTTTGAATGGAACTTACAACGGGAAGATTTGAAGCGAGATAGAATTATACAAAAGCATGAAGCGCTAATGAAGAGGAGCATTGACAAAGGTGGCAGAAGAGATCTCTTCTTAGGTGTACGTGAATTTGTGGGCTATGTTGAAAGCATGGACGCACAAGAATATCAAAATACTACATCCTATTATGCAGGTAGCACACATCATTTTGGTATACTATTCCATTCGTTTGCATACCCTAAAAATTCCAAGGAAAAATTAAAATCCTATTTTACAAGAACAAGTATGGAAAACGGAATTATTAAAATAAAAAAGCAAACGGAGTGCGAAATTATAAACGAATTGGCATCAAGTTATACCATAAAATCGTCAAAAACGATTCGTAGCGTAGTAGATGAATTAAGTGCATACGAAAGGGGGGAATAGGAATGTCTGTACTAACAAACTTGCTAAAAGCCTATGAAACCATGGAACAAATGGGTAAAGTTGGTAAATGCCACGGGAACGATACCGTACTTTTACCAATTTATCATAACAGTATCAGAGCAAACAAAAATAATGTAGTAGATCTTTGTATTGATACAAATGGTAATGTAGTGCAAGCCAGTTTTCCTGATGAATCAAAGTTTATTTTTCCAGTAACAGAAGATTCTGTGGCTCGTTCCAGTGGCATTGCACCTCATCCATTAATGGATAGTGCTAAATATATTATTGCAAGCATTGCAGACCCAAGGTATCATGCAGCCTATCTTCAAGAACTGAATGCTTTTTTTGAACAGGTAAACAGTGGTGAAGTAAAAAGTTTCTTACAGTCTATTATAAACTTTGTTGCAAATACAAAAAACTTAGCACAAATTGTTGCATGCTTATTTAATGCAGAAAATACAGAAATTCATGGTGCAATAGTAAAATACATCAACGAAAAAGGTAAAAATGCTGAGTTTGATTTTTCGGATGTGTTTATTGTGTTTTCTGTAGTAGATGCATTTGGCGAAATTGTAGAAGCAAGCAGGTACAAAGCCTTGCAACAAGCGTTTATACAATATATCAATAGCCAAGCCGATGTGAATGTAGGTGTTTGTAATATTAGTGGGCAATTAGAGCCATTAACAGAAAAACATAGGGGTTTATTGGGTATGGCAAAAGTAATATCCGTAAGCAATAATAAGGAAACCTACTTTGGCCGGTTTAAAACAGGCTCGGATATTATAAAAACAGGAAGAAAATCCTCTGATAAAATCCACCTTATGCTCAAGTATTTTTTAGAAAATGATAATAGTAAGCGTTGGTTGGGAGATTCACTGTATCTTATCAACTGGTTTTCGGATGATATAGAAAACCAAAATGCATTTGATTTACAAAGCGTTGTGAGTGGTGAAAATAGTGAAATAGGCAATTTGTTTGTAAATCCCTCTAAATCTCTACCTTATATAGATGAAAGCTATTATGCAATGTTGGTAGATAAATCCAGCAAAGGCAGAATTTCTATTCGCTACTATAAACAATTACAAAAATCACAACTTTTACAAAACGTTTTAAATTGGCAAAAAAACTATGTTTGGGAAGTATTCAACAAAGAAAAGAAAAGCTATGTACCATGGATTCCAAGCCTATATTATATTTTATATACAGCCTATGGCATAGAACAAAACGGAAAATTAGAAATAGGTAAAGAAAAATTTGCCAAAGATCAATTTCAAAATATTATTGTATCTATTTTAGAAAACAAACCATTGCCAACCAATATTGTAAATGCATTATCGCAGAATATTCGCAATCGTCAAAAATATGATACACAATGGAATAGTGTTGTACGGGTTGCTTTGGCAATATTAAGTAAAAATCATAAGGAGAATATGTTTATGAGGGAAGAAGCAAAACAAACAAGATCTTATCTGTATGGTAGATTGCTGGCTATTTATGAAAAAGTAGAAAACGATGTTCTAAAAGTAAAAAATACAGGTGGGGATATTCGTAGTAGCAACGCAAGCAGACTTTGGAATGCCTATGTTAACAAGCCCAATGCCACTATGATGACCTTGGAAATGAAAACAAAATCCTATGAAAACACCATGGCAGCAAGCAAAGAATTGCGTGGGTATTATTATAAATTACATAAGGCCAAAGCTAATATTTTCCATCTGTTAGAAGAAATGGTAGATGCTCGAAGCAATGCTCCATTAGATGATGATTTTATTTTTGGATACTATGCTCAAACTAAAGATTTTTATACAAAAAAGGAGAACGAAAATGAATAAGATCGATTTTATTATGTTGTTTACTGTAGAAAACGCGAATGGCAATGGCGATCCCCTTGCAGAAAATATGCCCAGAACTGATAGCAGAGGCTATGGTGAAGTGTCTGATGTATGCATTAAAAGAAAAATACGAAACAGATGGCAGGATGAAGGCTTTGAAATTTTTGTAAAGTCTAAAGAAAGAAGCGATGATGGTTGTAATTCTTTAGAAGCCAGGTATAAGGCAAACTTTAAAGATAAAATGAGTGATGAAGAATTAGAGAAAGCATTCAACCAAAAATGGTTAGATGTACGTGCTTTTGGGCAAGTTATTACCTATGATAAGAAATCCATTGGCATTCGTGGCCCGGTATCTATCAGCATTGCCAAATCCTTAGAACCCATCACCATAGAAAGTATGCAAATTACAAAGAGTGTAAACGGTATGGAGGCAGATGGTAAATCTTCTGACACCATGGGCACCAAGCATTATGTGCCTTTTGCTACTTATGTAGTGCATGGTGCTATCAATGCCTATTTTGCAGAAAAAACAGGCTTTACAGAAGACGATGCAAAAGCTGTAAAAGAAGCTTTAAAAACTTTATTTGTAAATGATGCATCTTCTGCAAGGCCAGAAGGCTCTATGGAAGTGCAAGAAATTTATTGGTTTGAACATTCTTGCAAAATTGGTAACGTATCCAGCGCTAAAATCAAAGCTTTGCTTAAGTGGGATACATCTGATAAAGAACACCATAGCTATGAAGATTATAATGTGCATTTAGATCAAGAAAAATTACAAGAATATAAAGCCATAGGTTTAACCTACACACAACTGATGTAATACTTGTATTCATATAGGTAGATACTATATGTACACGGAAGATGAATATTTAATGCTCAGTGGCATACAACATTTTTATTTTTGTAAAAGGCAATGGGCGCTGATACATATAGAGCAGCAGTGGGCAGAAAATGCACGCACCATGGAAGGCAACTTGTTGCACGAAAAAGCAGATATGCCTTTTTTAAAAGAAAAACGCAAAGATTTTCTTATTAGTCGGGCAGTTCCGGTGTCTTCTTGCACACTGGGGCTGTCTGGCATATGCGATGTTATTGAGTTTCAAAAGGCAGCACAAGGTATCGCTTTACCAAAACAGAAAGGGCTTTGGCAACCCTGTGTAGTGGAATACAAACGAGGCAAAGAAAAATGTGATGAGCGTGATATTGTTCAACCGGCTGCACAAACTATGTGTTTAGAAGAAACATGGAGTATCCCAATTCATAAAGCCTATTTGTATTATTTTCATAGCAATAAACGCATAGAAATAAGTATAGATGATACTTTGCGTCAAAAAGTGAAAATGCTAAGTGAACAAATGCATGCATTATATCAACAAAAATATACGCCTTTTGCAGAAGAACATAAAAATTGTACTATTTGTTCTTTATACCACATTTGTATGCCACGCTTAACCAAAAAGAAAGCCTCGGTAGATCACTATTTATACGGAGGCGAGGAATGAAAAAACTATTAAATACACTTTATGTTACAAAAGAAAATGCGTATCTAAGTAAAGATGGCGAAAATATAGTGATTCGCGAAGAAGGTGTAGAATTAGGTAGATTCCCTAAACATATTATAGAGAGTATTGTTTGCTTTAATTATACTGGTGTTAGCCCAGCTTTACTTGCCATGTGCTTAGAAAATCAAATCACCCTATCCTTTGTAAATCCTTATGGAAAATTTTGCGGAAGCCTTACAGGTAGCACCAATGGTAATGTGCTTTTAAGAAGGCGACAATACGCTATGGCAGATGATGAAAGCTCTTTAGAGTTTGTTCGTAATATTATTTATGCAAAAGGCTTGAATTCTAAGAAAATTTTAAAAAGAGCAATTCTTGACCATGGGCAAAGAATAGGCAAAGAAAAAATAGAGAAAAAAGTTCAAAATATTGCTTTGCTTCTACAAGAAATAAAAAACGCAAGCGATAAAGATAGTATTCGTGGTTTTGAAGGTGCCATAGCCAAAGAATATTTTGATTGCTTTGATGAATGCATACTCAAACAAAAGCAAGATTTTTATTTTCATGGGCGCAGTAAACGGCCCCCAATGGATAGAGTCAATGCTATGCTTTCGTTTTTGTATACGCTATTGGCACATGATGTTTCCTCAGCCTTACTTTGTGTAGGTATAGATAGCTATGTTGGTTTTTTTCATGCAGATAGACCAGGTAGGGCTTCTATGGCCTTAGATATGATGGAAGAGTTTCGTGCCTATTTGGTAGATAGAACTGTTATAAGTTTAATAAATCTAAATATCATAGATGCAGTTGATTTTGAAACCAAAGAAAGTGGCGCTGTATTACTGAATGACAAGGGTAGAAAAAAAGTGTTGGAGTATTGGCAAAAGCGTAAGCAAACAGAAATTGTGCATCCATATTTGAAAGAAAAAATAAAAATTGGCTTGTTGCCTTATGCTCAAGCTTTACTACTGAATCGCTATTTGCGCCAAGATATAGATGCGTATCCACCTTTTTTAATAAAGGAATAGTTATGTTAGTGCTTGTAACCTACGATGTAGAAACTTTAACCAAAGAAGGGCGGAGCCGTTTACGCAGAGTGGCAAAACTGTGTGTAAATTATGGTCAAAGGGTACAAAATTCTGTGTTTGAATGTAGTGTAAACCCTGCCCAATTGGTAAGTTTAAAACACGAACTAAATAATATTATTCATCTTGAAAAAGATAGCATAAGATTGTATCATATGGGTAAGCACTGGGAACATAAGGTAGAAACCTTAGGAAAAGATGATAGTTATAACCCAGATACAGATGTATTACTACTTTAAAATTTACGGGAAGCTTGTTTACACATAAATTCTTGGGGGCTTCCAGTAAATTTGTGGCATTTTTGCATTTAAAAAATTAAACTTTTATATCAAAAAGACCACGTAAAAACAATATAGCCATAATGTATGCCTTGTGTATCCATATATTGCGGTCGCACCCCTCGCGGGTGCGTGGATTGAAATAAAAAAAGCGGAAAAGGCTTTGGAGCTTGCGAGCGGTCGCACCCCTCGCGGGTGCGTGGATTGAAATCACAAAGGAAACTATGTAGAATTAAAAAATCGCGTCGCACCCCTCGCGGGTGCGTGGATTGAAATATGGCACCTGCCACGGGCAGCACCTTGAGCGCTGTCGCACCCCTCGCGGGTGCGTGGATTGAAATAAGCCGGGAATGCGGCCAACGAGGTTATTGTGCAAGTCGCACCCCTCGCGGGTGCGTGGATTGAAATTGCGTCAGTCATGTCCTGCCATGCTTGGCTTAAGGGTCGCACCCCTCGCGGGTGCGTGGATTGAAATTGGGAAAGCATTGACGCTTTGGGCAAGATTGAAAACGTCGCACCCCTCGCGGGTGCGTGGATTGAAATTACGGTGAGGGCATACCCTCACAAGGGGACTACCGTCGCACCCCTCGCGGGTGCGTGGATTGAAATCTCCGGTACCTCTGGCGGTATATCCTCTTTGAGCGTCGCACCCCTCGCGGGTGCGTGGATTGAAATCTTTTTTGGTCAGTGGATCCTCTTGCCTCTGCACGTCGCACCCCTCGCGGGTGCGTGGATTGAAATCCATTGTCGCCGTGGGTATACAGTAAGGTGCCGTTGTCGCACCCCTCGCGGGTGCGTGGATTGAAATCATTGCCTTTTGTTCGTTTTCTATGTCGTTTAAGTCGCACCCCTCGCGGGTGCGTGGATTGAAATACCCCTACATCAGCCGTAAATTCTGGCACCACTTGTCGCCCCCCTCGCGGGTGCGTGGATTGAAATATAAAGTGGCTTAATTGTTATGAAGGTAATCAAGTCGCACCCCTCGCGGGTGCGTGGATTGAAATTACTGTAGCCACTGCCAAGAATACTTTGCGGGAACGTCGCACCCCTCGCGGGTGCGTGGATTGAAATTATATAGAGGTTGCGACCTATGTGCCAATATTGTAAGGACAACTCACAATCCTGAAACAAAACAAGGGCGAATTGAACTTTGCCATATAAACTTGGAGCGGATGAAAAAGCTGGAGCAATTCTGCAATGATGAGCAGAAAGCAATGATCTTACAGGCTGAATCAGCTATGAATGAAATGTGATATGGCCTTAACCATATTTTTTGAGGCGATAGCATGGATTTATCAACGGCAAAGTTGCCGAAAATATATAAAAGGAACGGGCGTGAGTGTTATCTCGATCCTATATGGAAACGGCTTATATACATTACACCGGAAGAAACTGTCCGACAGAAGGTAATCTCTAACCTGCTTGATGCCCTAAAAGTCCCGGCATCGATGATAGAGGTCGAGGAACACTTATCTCACTATGGTATTAAATCCAAGGACAGAGCCGATATTGTGATTCTCGGCAAAAATAAGGATAATGATGCCTTCCCATTAACTGTCATAGAGTGCAAAGCCCCAAATATTCCTCTTGATGAAAAAGCTTTGAATCAGGCTCTTAATTATAGCGATGCCTTGGGCAGTGTATTTACTGTTCTCATCAATGGTGATAAAGAATTTTGTTATAAGTTCGAACAGTCCATCCAGCAGTATGTCCAAATAGAAAAACTTCCAAAATACAACAGTATGCTTACAGGCGAGTGTGTAACTGTTAAAACGACAGAACCACCAGAACAAGTAAGCTTCCTGATATAGCAACTGTTTAAAAAATCGACCTTCAGAATCAGCTTTGGCCAATTAGGAAGGTCGATATGTTTATTTATTACATTTTATTCTTTTTTTGTTTTTTTAAGCCCTGTACCAGCAAGAAATATGCCTGCCAATACAAACAATGCAATATACAATGCTATATTTGCACTATCCCCTGTTTTAGGGGCCGGTTTTACAGGTGGTGGTGTATTGGGTGTTCTGATATTGGTTATTGTATAACCAACTTTCTGGTTCCCGGACAGCACACTTGTATAGCCATTGCCAACAGATACTTCCTTTACAGTATATGCTATTTTCTTGCCGTCCTTATATTCTGCAAGATTGGCAAAGCTTCCTGCCCAGTTGTTTTCTTTGCTTAAAGTAA
>JAEWXD010000040.1 GCA_023396045.1 Bacillota bacterium
AACAAGGCCATCGCACCTTCATGCTTTGCAATCCTCATAATCCTGTATCTCGTTGCTGGCGCAAAGAAGAACTAAAAGCATTGTTGCTATTGGCTCAAAAATACAATGTAAATGTTATTTCCGATGAAATTCATGCAGATTTTGTATATGAACCTTTGCAGTTTACTTCTATAATGCAAATTGCAGATGAGTTAGGTTATGCAAATGTAATTTGTTTATATGCACCTAGCAAAACCTTTAATGTGGCCGGCTTACAGCAATCTATGCTTGTAAGTAAAAATGAACAAATTCTTGCCAAAGTGCAACAGGATATGAACGCTCATGGCATAGAAACCGGAAATATTTTTGGTATGATTGCGGCCAGCGTTGCTTTTTCTGAATGTGATGATTGGTTAGCTGGCTTAAAACATTACTTAACGGGGTCTAAAGAATTACTTGTGCAAGAATTACATACCCATTTGCCCAAAATTAAAGTTACACCTATAGAAGCTACTTTTTTAGCTTGGATGGATTGTAGAGAATACGGCTTATCCTGTAGTGATTTAATGAAACGCACCACAGAGAACAAAGTATTATTTACCGAAGGTACCTTCTTCTCTAAAACATTGGGTGAAGGCTTTATGCGATTTAATTTTGGTTGCCCAAGGAAAAATATTGTTGAAGGCGTACAAAGATTAAAAAGATCATTAGAAATATAAGGAGTAAACAAATGAATCAACAAGTATTACAGTTTATTGAACAAAATAAAGAGGAAATGATATCTACTTTGGCAGAATGGATTAAAGTGCCAAGCGTAAAATCTGCCCCCGCCCCCAATGCGCCTATGGGTGAAGAGATTGGTAAAATGTTAGAAAAAGCAATGCAAGATTGTAAAAATATCGGCCTTGATGTTCGTAATTTTGATGGTTATGCTTGTGATGCACGTATGGGCAAAATTGGTGAGGATCCTCTTGCTGTATTGGCACATATTGACGTGGTTCCTACAGGCGATAACTGGGAAAAAGATCCCTTTGGTGCCATTATCGAAGATGGATATATGTATGGTAGGGGAACCCAAGACGATAAAGGCCCTGCCGTTGCCGCTTTGTTTGCTATGAAAGCAATCTTACAAGCCAATGTACCTCTTAAAAGGGAAATTCGATTAATTCTTGGTACAGATGAAGAATCTGGTTGGGAATGTATGAAATACTATCATCAGCATTGTGATATGCCCAGAAGTGGTTTTTCTCCTGATGCCAGCTATCCTGTAATCAATACAGAAAAAGGTCAAATTCGTGTGGACGTTACAGCTAAACCCAGCAAAGAAGGTTTGCAAGTTGTAAAATTATACACTGGTGAACGCACTAATGTTATCCCGGGTAAATGTGAAGCAACTGTTGTTGGTGATGCTGCTCTTGCAGAAAAAGCAAAACAGTTTGCTTGTGAAATGGATTGCCCGCTTGCAGTACGTGTAGATGGTACTCATGTAGTTTTAGAAACAACTGGTATTCCTGGCCATGCTGCTATGCCGGAAGGTGCAAGAAGTGCAGTTGGTTTAATGCTTCGTTTACTTGAAAAATTGGGGGCAAAAGGTGCAATTGCTGGTCTTGCTCAAAAGGTTGGTTCTGAAGTATATGGTGAATCTTTGGGAATTCAAGTGCAAGATAAAACAAGTGGCCCCTTAACTTTAAATATGGGTATCATTCGAATTGATGCAGAACAAGTGTATACTGTATTTGATATCAGATTCCCAATGCTTGCAAACCATAATGCGTTATTTAACACCATTCAAGCTACATTGGCACCCTTTGGCTTTACAGCCGCTCTCATGAGTGTAACAGAACCACATCATGTTTCACCAAGTACAGAATTGGTACAAAAACTATTACAAGCTTATAGAGAAGAAACCGGCGATATGTCCGAACCTATGGCTACTGGTGGTGGTACTTATGCTAAAACCTTAGAAGAAGGTGTTGCTTTTGGTAGTATTTTCCCAGATGAATTAGAACTTGCTCACCAAGCTGGCGAAAAATGCAGTATAGATAATTTGATGAGAAATGCCAGAATTATTGCAAATGCACTCTTGCTTTTAGCAGGTGAATGATGAAATATAAGAATATTGTTTTCGATTTGGGGAGAGTTCTTTTGGATTTCTCTCCAAATCGTATTCTATCGTATTATTTATCAAATACGGAAGATATCGCTTTACTTGAAAAACTCGTTTTTCAAAATCAAATTTGGAATGATGTAGACCAAGGTATTGCAAGCGAAGAAGATGTCATTGCTTTTGCAAAAGCAAATACAGAAGAGCGATTGCACAATTGCATAGAAAATATATTTCATAACTGGTATATGCATTTTGTGGAAGTAAATGGTGCGAAAGCTTTTGTAGAATTGCTTATTAAGCAAGGTTACCGGTTGTATTTGTTAAGCAATGTAAACGATAAATTTTTTTATTTACAGAAGCATTTTCCGCTTCTACAAAATTTTCCCAATTATGTTATTTCTTGTGAAGAAAAAATAATTAAACCAAACGAAGATATTTATCGTCGCTTACTCCAAAAATTTAATTTGCAAGCTCATGATTGCCTTTTTATTGATGACAAAGAAGAAAATGTACTATCTGCTAAAAACATTGGTATGCAGGCAGTAGTATTCAAAAATTATGAAGATAAAGAACTTTTGCAATATTTTGAATAAAAAAAACATAGCCTATTTTATAGGCTTGTTTTTCATGTGTGTATATAGTATTTGGTTGTTGTTTCCAAGTGTACAAAGTTTTTTAGGGGCTAGGTTTGCTATTGCCGGTATGGGTATTTTTGCCATGGCAGTGTTGTGCAACAGAGTATTTTTAAAATCATGTTATAAACAATTTTTCATGAGTTGCATATTATCAAGTATCATTAGTGCACATTTTACAATGGTATATTCGGTAGGCTTAGCTAATTTTATGATATTGTTTCCACAGATTTTTATGCTGTTTTTCCCAGCCTTATTTGTGCAGTATTGCAAGCATAAAAAATATGCAGTTGCAGCAGTTTATATGGCATTTATAGGCATGCTGGTAACGTCAATTATTAGTGTGCTATGGTTAATAAAATCACCCAACGCTGCTAGAACCTTAGGTTTTGGTACGGCAGATCAACAGTATTTAAAATATTTAATGTCCTTAGGTATTGGCGGTTTCGGTTTTTCTTATGCGGTTGCATTTTCTGCTGCTATTTGCTTATATTTTGCTTTTGTATATAAAAAAAATTGGATTAAGTTATTGTTTTTTTGTGCATTTTTCATTTTTGCAATAAATACAATTTTATCTAAATATTTCTTAGCAATTTTTATATTGTTCTTTTTAACATTTGGTATTTTGCTTCATTTTATACTGCAAAGCATTTTTCAAAAATGTAAAAAAGAATACCGATGGTATTATACCTTTATCGCAATACTGCTTATAAGTATAGTAATATATATTCTGTTAGCGCCGATATTAAATTTTGTATATAACATTTTAATAGAGTATGAGTTTCAAGATTATGCCTCTAAAGTACTTGCCATAAAATATGTAGCCGTAGACCATATATTCGACAGCTTACAATTACAGCGTTTTAACAATTATTTACAAGGCATACATACTATTGTCGAGTCTCCGTGGATAGGTATTCGTATAGACAGAAATTTAAGTATCTCTGGCCACTCCACATTCATTGACTTAATGGCGGATTCTGGTATACCTGCAAGTGTTTTTACTTTTAGTTGTTTCATTGCTTTATTAAATATCATATATAAAGATATGATATTTAAATCATCAAAGTTTATAATATATTGGATATTGGCAGCATTGTTTATACTTTCTGCATTTAATGTTATAATATATATGCGAGAGGTATTTTTAGTAATTTCTTTGCTACCACTGTTTTTACATTATCATTTTCAAGAATAGGAATTTACATGCAAATCAATGAGATATTAAACAAAAAGAATATACGTATTTTAGCACTGGAAACTTCATGTGACGAAACGGCTGCAGCTATTGTAGAAAACGGTACAAAACTACTTTCCAATGTTGTAAATTCTCAAATAGAAATTCATAAGCTATATGGGGGCGTTGTTCCGGAAATAGCAAGCCGTGCTCATGTGGAAGTTTGTGACACTGTTATAGATACTGCGCTTGCACAAGCAAATTTAAATTTTGATGATATTGATTGTTTTGCTGTTACTTACGGCCCTGGTTTAGTAGGGGCTTTACTAACTGGTGTTTCTTGCATGAAAGGCCTTGCATATGCTTGCAATAAACCTTTGATTCCAGTAAACCATATTCATGGGCATGTGTATGCAAATTATTTATCTAAAATAAAACCGGAATTACCATTTGTATGTTTAATTGCCAGTGGCGGCCATTCTCATATTGTTATTATGCGTAAGGAAAATGAATATCAAATTGTTGGTAAAACGATGGACGATGCAGCCGGCGAAGCTTTTGATAAAGCAGCACGTGTATTAAATTTGCCTTACCCCGGCGGGCCGAAACTTTCCGAGCTTGCCAAACATGGTGATAAAACTGCCTTACAATTGCCAACCCCAAAAGTTGAAAATCCATATGATTTTAGTTTTTCTGGTTTAAAAACTGCATTTATAAATGCAGTGCATAAGTTAGAACAAAAAAACATGGAAATACCGAAAGCTGATTTTGCTTGCGCTTTTGAAGAAAAAATTACGGATATATTAGTGCAAAAAACAATACAAGTAGCACTTGATTTTCAATTGCATCATGTATGCATTGCCGGTGGCGTATCTGCAAACCGTAGACTGCGCGAAAAAATGCAACAAGCTTGTACAGAAAATCACTTACAGTTGTATCTTCCAAATTTAGAATTTTGTACAGACAATGCAGCTATGATAGCATCTGCTGCATATTACACGCTTAAAAATGGAAAACTTGCTGGTCTTGATTTAAACGCAGTACCAAATTTGTCAATATAAGGAGAAGAAATTGGATTATATTACCAAAGCAGTTCGCATACAAAATCCGGATGTGTATTTTAATATATTTGGTGTTTGTGATGCACACTTAGAAATGTTGCAACAGGAATTTCAATTACAAATCTATTCCCAAAGCAATGAGGTTATTTGTGTAGGTAAGGAAGAAGATATTGTTTTATTTGAACGTTTTGTGCATTCCATTACAGAACTTGTTAACAAAAAACATAGGTTTGATAAGGGAAGTTTGGCATATGCCATTGCTTTATCTAAAAATAATGATCTGGATTCTTTAGAAGAATTATTAACGGAAGTTATTACGGTTACCAACAAGGGTAAGGCAATCAAATGCAAAACCATTAATCAAAGAATTTACGTTAAATGCATCGAAGCAGGCACGCTTACATTTGGTATTGGGCCTGCAGGTACAGGCAAAACTTACTTAGCCATGGCTATGGCAGTAAAAGCTTTGCGTAATAAAGAAGTAGAAAAAATAATTCTTACTCGCCCTGCTGTAGAAGCAGGGGAAAAACTTGGCTTTTTGCCAGGTGATTTAAATCAAAAAGTAGACCCTTATCTGCGCCCGCTGTTTGATGCATTGTATGATTTTGTAGGTGTAGATACCTATCAAAATTTGATTGATAAAGGCATTATAGAAATTGCCCCCCTTGCCTATATGCGCGGTAGAACTTTATCCAATGCATTTATTATATTAGATGAAGCGCAGAACACTACCAAAGAACAAATGAAGATGTTTTTAACACGTTTTGGCTTTGGTAGTAAAGTGGTAGTAACAGGGGATTTAAGCCAGATAGATTTACCTTTTGGTAAGTTATCCGGCCTTGCACATGCTGTACAAGTGCTAAAGGACATTAAAGATATTTCGATAATTCAATTAAGCGATATAGACGTGGTACGCAATCCACTGGTACAAAAAATAGTAAAAGCATATGAAAAATATGATCAAGAAAAATAATTCGTATATAAAAAGTTTTTTTGAGCGTTTAAATTTAAAAGGTCTCTTGGCAAATTTGAGCACCAAAAACATCATATACTATTGTATTATTACGCTTAGTGTTGCAATTTTATTTACCTTGTATTTTTTTGCAATTACTCCAGAAAAATATGATATCAAACCCGGCCAAATTTCCCCTAAAACCATTGTTGCTCCTAAAATGGTAGTGGATATCTTAACCACCGAAAAAGAGCGTCAAGCTGCTGCAAATTTGGTAGAGCCGGTATATATAGAGAATAGTGATATTGATGATATTGTTTTTAAAGATTTTTATGCTTTGTTTGAGCAGGTGGAAAGTGTTCAAAAATATGGGGAAAGCTTAAAAAATACAGCCGAGAATAAGAATAAAGAATTTACACCTGAAGAGTTCGAATTTGCCAAAGGCATGTTAAACAACCCAATGTTTGATACTGTGCAAATAGAGGCTATTTTTAATCTCTCTTCAGAACATCTTTTGTCTTTAAAAAATAATATGCTTTCTGTTTTACAAAACACCTTAAAAGCAAATATTCGTCAAGGGAATGAAAATGAAAGTATTCAATATATGCTCATGCTTGTTGCCTATCAAACAGATATCAATACATTGCAGTATATAGTAGAACCTATATATAAGTCTGTTGTAAAACCAAACTTAATTATAGACGAGGAAGCAACCAACATTGCAAAAGAAAATGCAAAAGCAGCTGTAGAAGATGTTGTTTTTCAAAAAGGGCAAAATATTGTATTGGAGGGGAACCGTATTTATCCTTACCAATATCAATTAATTAAAGATTTAGGGCTATTACGTACAGGCAAATTCAATGCGCAAATCTATTTTGTTTTAATTGTTTTTATTAGCTTACTTATATTATCTTTCATTAATATTTTGCGTATTATTTCTCCTGAAATATTACAAAATAATGTGAGTTTTGCTTTTGTAATGATAGCAGTAATTAGTACATCCATTTGTTGTATTATTGCACGTTATTTGAATGTATATTTCGCACCTGTATTACTTGCCACTTTTTTAACTGCTTGCTTAATTGGAACAAGGCCGGCTATTGCAACAACGATTTTTAGTATTTTGCTTAATGTTTTATTGCTTTATGGTGCTTTAGAAGCCTATGATACAGAAATTCCGCAATTGATTATTGCTAACATTATAAGTGGTATTGCTGTTATTAGTATATTAAGAAAATCACAAAAAAGGCAAAATATATTAGTTGCGGGTACCGTTGCTGGTTTTATGCACTTTATTGTTATTTTATTTTTTGCAATTTATGGCAATGCGAATATTAAAAATAGCATGGTAAATGCTTTTGTACATTTACTCTCTGCATATATTGCAGCACTCTTAGCAATGGGTGCTCAACCTGTTTTTGAATACATATTTAATATGTGCTCCGAAAATAAATTGCTTGAATTATCTAATCCGGATCATCCACTGTTAAAACGTGTACTATTAAAAGCACCGGGCACTTACCAACATAGTATGATGGTTGCCAATCTTTCGGAAGCGGCTGCAGAGGTAATTGGTGCAAATAGTTTATTGGTTCGTGTGGGTGCATACTATCATGATGTTGGCAAAACGGTACATCCTGAGTTCTTTAAAGAAAACCAAAGTGGGGAGAATATCCATAATACGATGGATTCCTTTGAATCGGCAGAAATTGTTATTCAACATGTAGATCAAGGTGTTAAACTTGCTAAGCAATATCGTTTACCTAAGCAAATCAGAGAATTTATTACTACACACCACGGAAACTCTGTTGTGATGTATTTTTATCATGAAGCAAAGAAAACAAATCCGGACAAAGAGATAGATATTAATCAATTTCGCTATAAGCATTCTAAAGCAAAAACCAAAGAGCAATCCATTGTTATGTTGGCAGATACAGTAGAGGCCGCTGTAAGAACATTAAAAAATAAAAATCCAGAAATAATGTTAGAATTTATTCATACTTTGATAGATGCTAAAATGCAAGACAAACAGCTGTCTGAATCTGCTCTTACTATGCACGAAATTGAGTTGGTTTGTGAATCTTTTGTGCATACTTTAGAAGCCACCTACCATGAACGTATTGTATATCCGCAAATAAAATTGGAAGAAGATAATGAAACTACTATTTGAGTTTGAGAACGCAAGGCATATAGATTTTAACCTGCTACAACGTGTGGCAGATGCTTGCCAATTGCAACAAGGTATTATTAAAAACTTATATTTGCATGTTATCCTTTGTAATAATGAGCAAATTCGCAGCCTTAATTTTATGCATAGGGGAATAGATAAAGCAACCGATGTATTATCTTTTCCAAGCATGGAATATACGCAAGGTACGTTAAAAGACAATTTGCATCTATTGCCAGAAGTTTATGATTCCGAACAAAATGCCTATTTTTTAGGTGATACCATTATATCTATACCAAAAGCACAAGAACAAGCAGAAGTTTATGGGCATTCCTTACAAAGAGAAGTGGCATTTTTGCTTACACACTCTATATTACATTTGTTTGGCTATGATCATATACATGCAGAGGAGGAAATTGTAATGTTGCATCAACAAGAAGATATTTTGAACAGTTTAAACATAAAACGTACTGAGGATGGTTCTGTGAGAGATGAAACCTTAGTATCTTTTGCAATACAAGCTATGAATAATTCTTATTCACCGTATTCCAAATTTCCGGTTGGCGCTTGCTTGCTTACAAAAGATGGGAATCTTTACACTGGTTGTAATATTGAAAACGCTGCATTTGGTTCAACTATGTGCGCAGAACGCACGGCTGTTTTCAAAGCTGTAAGTGAGGGGCATACAGAATTTGAAGCAATTGCTATTGCAGGCAAAGATATCAAACCATATCCTTGTGGTTCCTGTAGGCAAGTATTAAATGAATTTGCACCCAATATACGTGTGCTTATTACAGACGATAAAGGAAATTATCAGTCAACCACTTTAGACGCTATATTGCCATATGGCTTTGGTCCTAAACAATTGAACAGAGGTAAGAATGAATAAAGAATTTAAATCCGGTTTTGTAACCATTGTAGGTAAACCCAATGTTGGTAAATCTACACTTATGAACGCATTTATTGGCGAGAAAGTGGCTATTGTTTCCAATAAACCACAAACTACCAGAAATAAGATTTTAGGTGTATTTTCTCAAGAAAATTCACAAATCGTATTTGTAGATACGCCCGGTATACATACCGCTAAAACAAAGCTGGGTGAATTTATGGCTAAGTCTGTAAATGATGCCATGAAGGGAATGGATGTTTTACTTGTACTTGTAGAACCAGGCTATATTACAGAAAAAGATATAGAAATTGCAGAAAATATGGCAAAAAGTAATTGCCCTAAAATATTGGTTATCAATAAAGTTGATACCGTTAAAAAAGAAAAAGTCTTATCTGTAATGGATCAATTTAAGCAGTATAACTTTGATGTTATGGTGCCTATTTCTGCTAAAAATGCTGAAGGTTTAAATGTATTGCAAAAAACCATAGAAAATTTCTTGCCTGCTGGCCCACAATATTTTCCAAGCGATATGATTACAGACCAGCCTGAGCGTTTAATTTGTGCAGAAATTATTCGCGAAAAAGCTTTGCTAAATTTAAAAGATGAAATTCCCCATGGCATAGGCATAGAAATTATGAAAATGGAAACTTTGCGTGATGATTTGGTGCAAATTGATGCCAATGTATATTGTGAAAAAAATTCTCATAAATCCATTATTATTGGCAAAGCAGGAACTATGTTGGGTAAAATTGGAAAAGAAGCCAGAATAGATATAGAAAATTTGCTTGGCAATCATGTAAATTTAAAACTTTGGGTTAAAGTAAAGGAAGACTGGCGTAACCAACCTTTAGAACTATTGAACTTAGGTTATAACAATAAGAATTAAACGCATAATTAAAAACGAGGGTTGCATCTCGTTTTTATTTGCTTTGAAATTCAACTTTATCGCCATTTAGAAGTATGGTACCACTACTTCCTTTTACTTTGCTATCTTTTAATAATAATTCTATGATTTGGGCATTGATAGTAGGGCCGTTATTTCTTTCCAGCGTGTTTTTCCAAATGGTAAACTTACAATTTTCTCTCCAACGGCTACAGTAGAAGCCTTTGCTGTTTTCTAATACTTGGCCTTTTTTGCAAAGAGGGCAAGTTCCCAAACCTTTTACAGTTTTCTTTTTGTACTTGGTTTCAGCTTCAAATTGTATTGCAGTATTGATTTGGTAACCGTTTACCAAACTATTGGTAAAATTGCGTATTCCATTCAAAAAAGCCAAAGATAAATTTTTAGAATCTTCACTTTTATTGGCAATATCACTCAGTTTACATTCCCAATCACCTGTGAGTTCTGCAGAAGAAATTTCATTGGGCACTACAGAAATAAGCTTTTTGCCCTTATCTGTCGGTATAAAATATTTTTTCTGCCGTTGAACATATCCAACTTTAATAAGCCGTTCAATAATGGCGGCACGCGTAGCTGGGGTACCTAAGCCTCTATCTTTTAAGGCAGACTTCAGTTCCTCGTCATCTACCAATTTACCGGCATTTTCCATTGCAGAAAGCAGGGAGGCATCCGTATATTGTTCAGGTGGTTTCGTTTTGTCTTCTTTTATTTTTGCAGACTTTAGTGTTCTGCTGTCATTCACTTGTATGGCAGGAATTTCTATATCATTGTCGTTATTGGTTTTTTTCTTGCTTGGCAATAATTCGTCCAATGCTTTCCAACCCATATCTATTATGGTTTTACCTTGGCATAAAAAGTGGTGCTTTTCATATACCAATATTATTTTTTGTATATCACTTACATAGGGTGGGAAGAACACTTGCATAAAACGAATAATAACCATTTTAAGTATATTGCTGATATCTGGGGGCAATTGTTCCCAATTTATTTTTTTACCTGTGGGTATAATGGCATGGTGGTCGCTTACTCTTTCATTATTAAAAACGCGCTTACCTGTATGGCTTTTATAACCTTGCAAGGCTGTTTTTACATGCTCGTTAAAAGAATCATTTAGACTTTGTAATAAATTGGGTATTTTAGGGCGAATATCATCACTTAAATATCTGGAGTCTGTTCTGGGATAGGTTAAAAGTTTATATTTTTCATACAACTCTTGTGCAATCTTTAAGGTCTTATCTGCTGTATAGCCAAATTTTTCGTTGGCTTCACGTTGCAAGGTTGTGAGGTCATATAGTTGAGGTGCTATATAACTATGTCTTGTGGTATCGTTAGAAACAACTTTACATTCTTGTCCTTTACATTCTTTTACAATATGATTTGCTAATTCTTTGGTGGCAATTTGTTTATTTAATTTTGCATTTTTATTTTCTGGGTTAAACCAGTTTGCTTGTAAATCGCCAAAATTGGCAAGTATTGTATAGTATTCTTGGGGTATAAAATTATCTATATCAGCTTGTCTTTGCACAATAAGTGCAAGGGTGGGGGTTTGTACTCTACCTATGCTTAATACAGATTTGTAGTGTATAGAAAATAAACGGCTTGCATTCATGCCTATATACCAGTCTGCATATGCGCGGCAAATAGCACTGTAATATAAGCTATCATAGGCACTGCCGTCTTTTAGTTTATTAAACCCGTCTGCTATGCTTTCGTCTGTTAAACTGCTGATCCACAACCTAAAAAAAGGTTTTGTACATCTGCTTTGTTCATAAATTAATCGAAATATCAATTCGCCCTCTCTACCGGCATCGGTAGCACATATTATATTCTCTACTTCTTCAGAAAACATAAGTTCCTTTATTGTTTTGTATTGAGAACTGGTTTTGCTAATTACAGAAATAGGTATTTTTGCAGGCAAAATAGGGAGATCTTCCAATCTCCATTTTTTGTATTTTTCATCTATTTTGTCCGGGTCTTTTAATGCAACCAAATGCCCTAAAGCCCAAGTAATGATATGTTTTTCGCCTTCAATATAGTTATCGCCTTTTTTATTGCAATGCAAAACTTTGGCAATATCTCTTGCTACGCTAGGTTTTTCTGCAATAACTAATGTTTTCAATGGTACACCTAAGCGTTTGGTTCTGTTTTGTGGTCTCTGATTAAGGTGGTTAGCTCTGCCATAAAACTGCCTATATCCGTAAACTGACGGTATACACTGGCAAAACGAACATAAGCAACTTCGTCTAATTGTTTTAGTTCGTTCATTACCAAAGAACCAATAAATGTACTGCTAATTTCGCCACCTTCAACGTTGGCATATACATCGTTTTCTATACGATTCACAATGGATTGGATTTGTACCATAGAAATAGGCCGTTTTTCACATGCGCGTAAAATTCCATTGCGAATTTTTTCAGCATTAAAAGGTTCCCTGGTATTGTCTTTTTTAATTACCAATACAGGCAAGTGTTCTACGCGTTCATAGGTTGTAAATCTTTTTTTGCATTTTAAACACTCTCTTCTGCGGCGAATACTGGTGCCGTTTTCTATCGAGCGGGAGTCTAATACTTTACTTTCTGCGTGGTTGCAATATTGGCATTTCATGGCATAATTCTCCTTTGTTCGTTAGTTCTATTATAGTAAACAAAGCTATAGAATTCAAGCCTCTACTTCTAATTATATTGCAATTTAATGCATATTCGTATAATATTAGTATATATCATATTGGAGGTATAGAATGTCAGGTAATCGCCTTTCTCATATTAGAAACTTTTGTATTGTGGCGCATATAGACCACGGTAAATCTACCCTTGCAGATCGTATTTTAGAAAAAACAGGTGTTTTTGATAAAAGAAACATGCAGGAGCAGATTTTAGATAGCATGGAATTGGAAAGAGAGCGTGGCATTACCATAAAAAGTAAGGCAGTGCGCATGAATTATATCGCTAAAGATGGCGTAACATATACTTTAAACTTAATTGATACTCCAGGCCATGTAGACTTTTCGTATGAAGTAAGCAGAGCATTGGCAGCTTGTGAAGGCGCATTGTGTGTTGTAGATGCTACCCAAGGGGTAGAAGCGCAAACGTTGGCTAACGTATATATGGCTATAGATCACGACCTTGAAACCTTGCCTGTTATCAACAAGGTAGATTTACCAAGTGCTCGTGTAGATGAAGTACGTGCTGAAATTGAAGATGTAATTGGCTTAGATGCTTCCGATGCTCCGGCTGTATCTGCCAAAACCGGCCTTAATATTGAAGACGTTTTGGAAGCCATTGTAAATAAAATTCCTGCGCCAAAAGGCGAAATAGACGAACCTTTACAAGCCCTTATTTTTGATGCTTTTTATGATAACTACAAAGGTGCCATTTGTTTTGTGCGCGTAATGAATGGTAGTATTAAACCTGGTATGCGTATGCTGCTTATGGAAGGCAAGTCCGTGTTTGAGGTAGTAGAAGTTGGCACTTTTCAACCGGGCTATGTACCATGCGCAGAATTGAAATGTGGCGAAGTAGGCTATATTGCCGCTTCTATTAAAGATGTTCGTGATACACGTGTAGGTGATACCGTTACCGATGCGGATCGTCCAGCGGCAGCACCGTTGCCTGGCTATAGAACGGTAACACCTATGGTGTTCTGTGGTATTTACCCGGCAGACGGTGCAGATTACGAGAATTTAAAAGATGCCTTAGAAAAATTAAGAATGAACGATGCTTCTCTTTCTTATGAAGTAGAAAGTTCTGCAGCACTTGGTTTTGGTTTCCGTTGTGGTTTTTTAGGTTTACTGCATATGGAAATTATTCAACAACGCTTGGAAAGAGAATTTGACCTAACTTTGGTTACCACAACACCTAGCGTTATTTATAAGGTTGTAAAAACCAATGGGGAAGAGCTAGAGATAGACAATCCAATTGCTTTGCCACCTTTGGCTGAAATCGAGGCAATTAAAGAACCGGTGGTAAGTGCATCCATTTATACTCCTCAAGAGTATGTTGGTACCATTATGGAACTTTGCGTAGAAAAACGTGGCACCTTTGTTGATATGCAATACGAAGGCCATCGCGTTAAGCTATCTTATATTTTACCTCTCAATGAAGTTATTTTTGATTTTTTTGACCTTATTAAAAGCCGTTCTAAAGGTTACGCTTCATTTGACTATGAACTCTTAGAATACAGAGAAAGCGACCTTGTGAAACTGGATATTTTATTAAACGGCGATATTTGTGATGCATTTTCTATTATTGTACATAGGGATAAAGCCTATGCTCGTGGTAGAAGTATGGCAGAGCGCTTAAAAGAAGTGATTCCACGCCAAATGTTTGAAATACCAATTCAAGCGGCCATAGGTACAAAGGTGATTGCAAGAGAAACCATTAAAGCAATGCGCAAAGATGTTTTGGCAAAGTGCTATGGTGGTGATATTACCCGTAAAAAGAAATTGTTGGAAAAACAAAAAGAAGGTAAAAAGCGCATGCGTCAATTTGGTAGTGTAGAAGTACCAAGCGAAGCCTTCTTAGCAGTTTTGAAAATTGGTGATTAGGGTTGGAAGCTTTAAAAAAAATTTGCTTGTTTGGTGGTAGTTTTGACCCAATTCATAAACGCCATGTACAAATGGCAATAGATGCACAAAAACAATTTTCTTTTGAAAAAATTATTTTTATACCAACCAATAATCCTCCACATAAAAAACGCGATTTAACAAGCATTTCACATCGTATACGTATGATAGAGCTTGCCATATGTAATTACCGTTATATGGAGGTGTCCAATATTGAGGCTTATCGCTCAAATAATGCCTATACCTATGATACGGTGCAATATTTTAGGCGCAAGTATCCTGGGGCTGAAATATATTGCATTATTGGGGAAGATTCCCTTGCTTATTTGGACTCTTGGTATAAAGCAAAGGAATTA
>JAEWXD010000004.1 GCA_023396045.1 Bacillota bacterium
GTCGTTAAATTCGCTATCTTTCTGTTTCTTCTGTATCGTTTTCAAGGTTCGCGTCGTCTCGCTGACGACAAAATCTATATTAGCATACACTCCTCCCTCTGTCAACTCTTTTTTTGCACTTTTTTTCTTTTTTTTGCGTTTTTTTACCGTTTTTTATTATTTACGAATTATATCTCGATTTATGTGTTTTATAGTTCGTGATATAACGAACCATCGTTTACTTTGCTGGCCATATCATTCCGCCACTTAATTTATTTTTACAAGGCTGAATTCTTCAAATGTATCTATAAGATTCCATGTGGCCTTGATATTTTTCGTCTCTAACATTCTACATATAAAATCAGCATTGGATACAGTGGTTAAGAGGTATACATTATCTTTTGTAAGTGCGCTGATATCATATTCATTTACACCAAACATGGAAAGCTGTTTTTGCATAATGTAGCTTTTTGCGTTAGTACCACCCCAAAATAATAAATTTGGCAAGGCTTCGTTTGTGTAAAACATCCGAAAATCACCACTTAGCATCAAATCAGTTACAATCAGCTTATCTTCATGTTTCCTATAAAAATTATCTCTACGCTCTATTTTTTGTGGTGCATATTTATCATTTTTTTGTAAATGGATTTCTTGCGGTACTTTATAGCTAAAATATATAAATACAGCACATGTGCATAACGCAGTGATAGCTACCAGCCGTTTATTGTTTCCTGCCAACGCACACAAGAGCGCCAGCGACATCAGCAACATTGCAAAGCTGATGCGCAATGAAAACAGCGCAATCATTGCAAGTACTATTAACAAGGCTGCAAAATACAATGCCATTTTATTTATATGTTGTATATCTACACTACAAAGCAAAGAAATCAACGATATTATATATGGTAGATATATTGCCAAGTTAGCTCGCAGGTATATACGCCCGTTTTTTCCGTATATATATAGTAAGGCTGCAAATGCTATATTAATACATAAAGCCAATAGTGATGCCTTTTTGTTTTTAGAAAGCAGTATGTAAACGCTCGCAAATATCCCCAGCCAAACGGTAGTAGAGAGATAATATCTATATATCACTATATTATTTTGTGGATACAATACATTATATATAGCTTCTTTAAAATGGTTATCGTTTTTTTGATTGTATTTTTCAAACTCTTTATAGCCTGCAATTTGAAGGCGAGTATCCATGCTAAAATAACATCTCGCCATAGAATATAAATCTCGATCCCAGCCTACTTTTGCAAGGCTGTTTTCAAACTCTTCCGGTTCTGCTTTTTTTGTATAATCCACAAAATCTGCTTGGGCTTGCATAAATTCATAATAACCTTGCGGTTCAGCAATATAATGTTTTGCAACCATATCAGCGCCATAGGCTATCCCCAATGCTGCAAGAATAACGATGCCATAACAGAGTTGCTTTTTCGCTTGTTTTCTATTTAATAAGAAGAGATACTGCAACCCCCAAAATGCAATACCTATAAAACCGCTTGCAGTGCGAGTAGCCAAAGATAACAATAAGCATATCGCAGAATACATTAAATGCTTTGTTTGATTGCTTTGTGAATAGCGATATAAATATAGTATTGCGCCTGCACCAAAATGTGCGGCAAGTACAGTATATGTAAACATCGTATTCATATAGAAGAAATATGCAACACTTACAATGCTGAGTAAGACAAATATAGATTTAGGCACCTTATTTGCCAAACGCTGTTGATACATATAGGCATGCAGCTGTATTTGTACAAATAAAGTTCCTAACATTAAAAATAATGGATACCACGGTATAGACGAAACAGAATACAGGCCGGCCAAAGGCAAACCTAACAGCACACTAAAAAAAGCAGTTTCATAATACGGTGTTTGAATAATTCTACCCGAAAGTACCTTCATAATGTAGGCGTCATCATTGGTAGTAAAATTTGGAGTATACAGTACTGTAAGCAATACCATGACGCAAATCGGTAAACAAATATATGTAATTTTAAAAACTTTTTGTTGCATAAGTACCTCCGTTAATCAAATTATAACAGTACACTATTATTTTGTAAACGAATGACAAATTATTGAACAATGCAATAAAATTTACTATAATATAAAAATAAATCAAGGAGGATAACTATGAACCTATTCATAAAAAACAAACTATTGTTTAAACAATATCTACTGTGTTGCTTTGGTGCTTTTTTATATGCAGCCAGTTTTAATTTATTTATTATACCCCATCACCTGTTTAGTGCCGGTTTTTTTGGTACAGCACAATTGATCCAATATTTTATGAATAAAATCCTTGGGCTAAATTTAGGTATAGAAAGCATCAGTATTATATATTGGTTATTAAACTTACCATTGTTTTTTTTAATGTATAAAGCAATGAATAAACAGTTTTTTACAAAAACTATTTTGGTTATTACACTCACCTCCATTGCGTTGTTAATTATACCTACACCCAAAGAACTTGTTGTGCATGATAGACTTACAGCAGTAATTGCCGGTGCCATTATTGGTGGTGTTGGGCTGGGATTGATACTTCGATCTGCCGCCTCCTCTGGCGGGTTGGATATTGTAGGTGTAATTATTGCCAAAACAAGCAAAACCTTTAGTGTTGGAAAAATTGGATTGATGTATAATGCTGTTATTTATTCTATTTCCGGCTTATTGTTCGGCATAGAAACTATGATTTACTCTACTATATACACAGTAATTACTTCTATGATTATAGATAGATCCCATTACCAAAACATTTGTATTTCTTCCTTAGTATTTACAAAAGTACCGGGTATGAGTGAACATATCATGAAAGAGCTTAACCGTGGTAGTACCTTATGGAAAGGTTTAGGTGCTTATACTAAAGAAGAAAGTGATATTATACTTACCATTATATCTAAATACGAAAAACGATTGCTTACAAGAATTGTGCAAGCGCACGACCCTAACGCCTTTATTATTTATACTGATAATACAGATGTTCGTGGTAACTTTGTAAAAAGGTTGGATAAATAATGTTATACATTTTTTTGTTTGTTTTACTTATTTTACTACTACATATTGGTATAGCTTATTTTGTAGCCAATATAATTTTAAATGCCAATATAAACAACGAATTGGTAGACCAAGAAAAATACAATGCGCTTGATTTTTCCAATTTTACAAAAAACGATTTTTTGATGTACAGCAAAGACAATTACCCCTTGCAAGGCGTACATTTTACGCAAAGCAATAGCAAAGGGTTGGTTATTCTTTGCCACGGCTTTAGTGTAAGTTATTTTACCGTAGCAAGCCGAGGAAAAGCATTTTTGGAATTGGGCTATGATATACTTTTATACAACCATGTGCATTTTAACCATAAAAACGGAAGAAAATGTGGTATGGGTGGCTTTGAAAGTGATGATTTAGAGCTTATTGTGCAATATTTTAAAACACAATACAGCAATATTATTGCCTATGGTTTAAGCATGGGGGCTGCAACCGTTTTAATGCACAGTGGTAAATATAGCAGTGCCGGCAAATATATTGCCGAAAGCAGTTACCTTAGTGTAAAAGCACAAATAGAAAGCCGCATAGTAGCAAACTTTCATTTTGCAATGCCTGTTTACCCTTTTATTCGTTTATGGATCAAATTCCTTGGCGGCTATGATACTGATACAATTCAAGTTGGTAAAACAGCCGCTAACAGCACCGCCCCTATTTTGTTAATGCATGGTGAAGCAGATGACTATATTCCCTATTGCCAAAGCAAAGAAATAGAAAAACTGTGCCCTATGGTGCAAGAACTTCATATTATACAAGGTGCTGCACATGTTGGTTGTTTTGAGGTAGACCCTATACATTATAAGTATGTGTTACAGCAATTTTTAAACACTGCAACAGTGTAAAAAACCATTCCATTTTATGTAAATCCTATTGACATTATAGGTAAAATAAAATAGACTATTACTTGGGTTTTGCCCAGTAAAATTTAAGGAGAACAATATGAAAATTACAGATGACGCTAAATTGGTAATCGTGGAAGCATTAAAAGAACAAAATTGCGACAGCGTTGCATTATCTATAAAAGAAACCGAACATGGCTATGGTTTAGCTATGGAATTGGTTACCAAAAAAGAAGATGACCGTGCAATTGATGTAAACGGTGTACAAGTAGTAATGGATATGGAAACAGAAATGGCATTGCTTGCTACTACATTTGACGCTGAAAACGGCGAACTCGTTTTGAAAAACGAAGGCCACAGCTGTGGTAGTGGTGGTTGTGCCGGTTGCTCTGGTTGCCACTAAAAAACAAACGGCCATATTGATATGAGCCGTTTTATTATGCAATTTTTTACAAAAAATAGCAGAGCTAAGCTCTGTTATTTTTATTATACTTATTCTGCTGGGTTTGGAGCGCCTACTGGGCAAACGCTGTTGCAAGAACCACAATCAATACATTTGGATTGATCAATTACAAAGATATCGCCTTCAGAAATGCAGCTAACTGGGCATTCAGCCTCACAAGCGCCACAAGCAATACAGTTGTCATTAATAATATAAGCCATAGTGTCCTCCTATAATCATTTTATTACCAAATTTTTTCAAACACTTGTTTGATATCTGTATCGTAACATGTGTATAATTTGTTAGTCAACTATAACACAAAGTGTTTTTTTATTTGTTTTTTATGAGATATTATTATAGTTATTTCTTAATAATTTATTTTAAAAACTTTATAGAATTTGTATTTTTTATGTGTTTTCTAGTATAATATAAAAGACTATTGTTTTAAGGAGAAATTATGTTTAAAATTACATGTTGTACAACAGTAGATATGCCCTTAGAATTCTTTGAGCAACGTGGTATATATACCTTTATGTTAAAATTCTTACTAAACGGCCAGCTTTACAATGATGATTGTGGTCAAACTGTAAGCCACAAAGCTTTTTATGAAGCCATTGCCAAAGGTGCTATGCCTACCACATCGCAGCTAAACCCTATTGACTACTACACAGGCTTTGAAAAATTATTACAAGAGGGCTATGATATATTGCACTTCAGTCTTTCCTCCGGCATTTCCGGCACATACCAGAGTGCAATGGAAGCAAAAAAACAACTGGAAACAAAATATCCTGAACGCAAAATCGTAGTAATAGATAGTTTAAGCGCCAGCTCCGGATCCGGCTTACTACTTACTATAGCAAGCGATATGCAACAAAATGGTGAAAGTATGGAAGCCATTGCCACTTGGGCAGAAGCCAACAAAACCAATGTAAATCACTTATTTTTCAGCACCGACCTGAGCCACTTGAAACGTGGTGGCAGAATTAGCCCTGCAGCTGCAGCCATTGCCGGTATTTTAAATATCTGCCCCTTATTGATGGTGGATATAGAAGGCCACTTGGTGCCTTGTGAAAAAATTCGTGGCATTAAAAAATGCATTAAAACAACCGTTCAAAAAATGCTTCAAAGTGCTGAAAACGGCAAAGACTACAATGGCTATTGCTACATAAGCCATTCTAACAGTTTGGATATTGCAGCAGAACTAAAACAACAAATATTAGAAAACTTCCCCAATATTAAAGAAATACCTTTGTTCCCCATTGGTATGGTAATCGGCTCCCACACCGGCCCCGGAACTGTTGCACTTTATTTTATGGGTAAACAAAGAGAAAAATAAAAGTCTAAGGAGAGAACCATGAAAAAAATCCTTGCGTTATTGCTCTGCTTACTTTTTGCAAGCACATGTTTGGCAGAAATGCCAAGCCCTGCCAACCCATTAAAGCTTGAAGAGGTTCCTGAACCCAATGAAGGGCAACATCACTATTTACTATTGGTTACTGACCAATGGAATTACCAAAAAAATGCCATAGGCAATACCGATGGAATACTGTTGCTTACATTAGATACAAGGGCAAAAAGAGTATTACTCACCGGTTTTTCTCGTGATATATTGGTAGAACGCCCCGATGGCATTATGGGAAGAATTACCTTTATATCTAAAAACCATGGCCCTGAAGCCTTATGTGAAATTATGAGCCGCCATTTTGGTGTAAAAATAGAAAAATATATTCTTCTGGATATGAATAAAGTAGAAAATATCATTGACCAAATGGGTGGTGTAGATATTACCGTAACCAATGCAGAAGCCGGCTATTTACGCCGTTATGCTATACCTAAAGACTCTACCATTCCCACCATGGACAAAGCCGGCACCTACCACTTCTTAGGCCATTCTGCCGTTATTTATATGCGCATACGCAAAGTTGGTAATGGTGATTATGGCAGAAACCAACGCATACGCGAAACTTTACGATCCCTTGCACAAATAGCTATGCGCTATGATACTGAACAAGCGTTTAGGCTGCTTGACACTATTATTGCAAACATCAACAAAACCAACATGAGTATGCAGGACTTAATACAAGCTGCAACCTATGCACTTGACTTGCGTGGTGCAAGCATAGAGCAATTGCGTATACCTGAAGATGGTGTGCATAAAATTATCAACTACGCCGGTATGCAAGTAATGGATATGGACTATGAACAGGCAAGAAAATCCATAGCAGAATTCTTAGGAGATAGCTTTGTGGTGATTGAAGAATGAAAAAACTAATACAAAGCATAGAGAATTTTCAAAGTGATACTCCACAAGAGATAGCAGACAAAGAGGCTATGCTCCGTTTTATGAAGGGCAACCCGGATTGTTTGTTGCGTAGCAATACAATTGCACATTTTTCGGCATCTGCATGGGTGCTTAACCAAAGCCATGATAAAGCACTCATGATATACCACAATTTATATAATTCATTTGCATGGACAGGCGGGCATGCCGATGGCAATGCAAATTTAAAAGAACTTGCATTGCAAGAACTATATGAAGAAACCGGTATAAAAAACGCAAAATTTATGAGTGAAGATATATTTTCTTTAGAAATTTTGACGGTGGATGGCCATATTAAAAACGGTGCATATGTTCCCTCTCACTTGCATTTGAATGTTACTTACCTCTTAGAAGCAGATGAAAACCAGGTATTATCCATTAAAGCAGATGAAAACTCTGCCGTTGCATGGATTGCTTTAGAAGATTTAAAGCATAAAGTGTCTGAACCTTGGATGTATGCAAACATTTACCAAAAATTACTAAACAAATTACAAGCAAAATAACGCCTTGGAGCGTTATTTTATTGTATAAAAAATATTGGTTATACTATATAATAGGTATAGCACGAAAGGAGTGATAAAATTGTTATTTCATCACAAAAATATAGATAGTACGCTATCCGAACTACAAAGCAATATGCAAAGCGGTTTACAAACACAAGAGTGTGAAAGGCGCTTGGAGCAATATGGCCCCAACAAACTAAGTGAACAAAAGAAAAAATCTACTTTAACCAAATTCTTTGAGCAATTTAAAGATACTATGATTATTATTCTGCTTTTGGCAGCACTCGTATCTTTTTCTGTAAAAATAATAGAAGGCAATACACACGAGCTGTTTGAGCCATTGCTCATACTGCTTATTGTAATTATGAATGCTGTGATGGGTGTAATGCAAGAAAATAAGGCAGAACAAGCCTTAGAAGCCTTAAAAAACATGAGTGCATTGCATTGCAAAGTATTGCGTGATAGTACAGAAAGCATCATTGATGCAAGCCTACTGGTGCCGGGAGATATTATTCGTTTAGAAGCCGGCGACTTTGTACCCGCAGATGCCAGAATACTAAAAAGTGCCAATTTAAAAAGCGAAGAAAGTGCTCTCACCGGCGAGTCTGTAGCCAGTGAAAAAGACGCACTTGCCGATGTTGGTGAATTTGCCCCCTTGGGTGATAGACACACTATGCTCTATTCCGGTTGTAGCATAACCTATGGTACAGCCTTGGCTGTGGTTACTGCCACTGGTAGAGATACCGAAATGGGTAAAATTGCAAACCTTCTTGAAAACGAGCAAGACACCCAAACCCCTTTGCAACAAAAATTAAGCAAACTGGGAAAATATTTAGGTTTTGCAGCACTTCTTGCCTGTGGCATTATTTTTGCGATTGGTTTAATCTACCAAATTCCATTGCTTGAGATATTTACAATATCGGTTTCCTTAGCTGTATCTGCCATACCGGAAGGCTTGCCTGCCATTGTAACCATTGTGCTTGCCATTAGTGTGCAACGTTTGGCAAAAAAGAACTCTATAATACGCAGACTTCCTGCAGTAGAAACCTTGGGTTCTGCTTCTATTATATGTTCTGACAAAACCGGCACGTTAACCCAAAATAAAATGACCTTGGTGCGTGCTTATGCGGCAGCTACCAAAAGTTTGGAAGAAATTAACAGCAACAATAGCTGGGCAGTACGTAAAATGCTTAATTTTGCAAGCCTTTGCAGTGATGGCAGTGTGCATTTTGCCGAGGACGGCACAGTGCAACATGTAGGCGACCCAACCGAAACAGCCATTTTGGTTGCTGCACATAAAAACGGAACAAGTAAAGAACAATTATTAGAAGCCTATCCACGTATTGCAGAGCTACCTTTTGACAGTGACCGCAAACGAATGTGTACCATACACAATATTGATGGTGTAATTACTGTAATTGTAAAAGGTGCATTCGACTCCATTGCACAAATTTGCAATAGCAACCAAGCTGAAAAACTACAACAAAGTAAAGCGCAAAACGATGCTATGAGCACCGAAGCACTGCGAGTACTTGCTATAGCTACCAAAGAATTGGATAGTTTACCCGAGGAAATAACGATAGAAAGCATTGAAAATGACTTAGTGTTTTTAGGCTTAGTGGGTATGATAGACCCTCCACGTGAAGAAGCTAAAGAAGCAGTAAGCCTATGCAGAAAAGCCGGCATTAAACCCATTATGATCACAGGCGACCATGTAGTAACTGCCTCTGCCATTGCCAAACAGCTGGGTATTTTAGAAGAAGGCGACCTTGCAATCACCGGCGCAGAGCTTGACAACTTAAACGACACTGAGCTTGATGCAAAGCTTGCCCATATATCTGTATATGCAAGGGTTAGCCCCGAAAATAAAATTCGCATCGTAAAAGCTTGGCAACGCAAAGGCAAAATTGTTTCCATGACGGGCGATGGTGTAAATGATGCTCCAGCCTTAAAAGCAGCGGATATTGGCTGTGCAATGGGTATTACCGGCACAGATGTAGCCAAAGGTGCTGCCGATATGGTGCTTACAGATGATAATTTTGCCACCATTGTAAGCGCTGTGCGTGAAGGCCGTGGTATTTATGACAATATTAAAAAAGTAGTTGGATTTTTGCTTGGCACCAATATTGGTGAAATTACAACAGTATTTTTAGCCATGTTGCTGTGGCATGCTTCCCCACTGCTTTCTATGCAACTATTATGGATTAACTTGGTTACAGACAGTTTACCAGCCATTGCCTTAGGTATGGAACCTATAGAAAAAGACATTATGGACCGTAAGCCTATTGCCAAAGATGAAACGATTTTCTCCCATGGTTATGGTTTACAAATCTTGTTACAAGGCTTTATGTTTGGCATACTTTCTCTTGCTGCCTACTGGCTTGGCGTAAAATATGGTCAAAGCGTTGCCGCCGGCAGAACAATGTCTTTCCTGGTTCTTTCTCTTTCTCAAATTGTGCAAGCATTCAATATGCGCAGCCATCACTCCTTATTTAAAATTGGTTTTTGGGGCAATAGTATGCTAAATAAGGCTGCATTGATATCCATTGCATTGATATTGCTTGTAGTAATTACACCACTTTCTATACCCTTTGGCATTGTAGCTTTGAATACAAAGCTCTACAGCTTTGCCTTAGCCCTTGCCATTGCTCCATTGCTTGTAATGGAAATAGGTAAATTGATACTGAACAAAAACAAATAATACGCTCTGCCTATGGCAGAGTTTTTTATTGTTGACAAAAACTTCTCCATATTATAATATGGTTATCAATACCATATTATATGGTTATCAATATAATATATGGGAGGGCGTTATGAAGGAATTTGAAAACATATTGCAATTTAACAAAAGCACCTGGCAAGATTTACCTGACTATGGGCTTTATGCCGAGCAATTGGTATCCTATATTGAAGTAAGCCTGAAATGTTATTTTAATACAGATTTTTTAACTGTAAATATGATTAATAACTACGCTAAAATGGGTATTATACCTAAAGCAAGAGGCAAAAAATATTACAGAGAACATATTGCCATGCTTATTATTATTTGCATATTAAAGCCCATGTTACCCATGTCCAGCATAAAGGATGCTATGGAATTACAAATTAACATTATGGGTATAGAAAAAGCATACAATGAATTCATGCAAGTATTAGATAGTTCCATGAAAAACATATTGGAAGACTTTAGCCCAGAAAAAAACTACCGTTTTCAAGGCTTTGTAGCCAAGCCAGAAAACGTTTCTTTAACATTTGTGGTACATGCATTCTGCTTCCACATATTAAGTAATAAAATTATTGAAAGAAAGGGTTTATATCAACTTGCAAAAAATAGCGATATTAACTGATTCTGCTAGCAATATTGCAGAAAATATAGAAAAACACACTTTTGTATTGCCACTCTATGTAAATGCGGGGGGTAAAAGCAGAAAAGATATAGTAGAAATTTCCTGCACGGAAGTATATGAAAAAATTGAACATGAAATACTTACTACCGCTGCCCCATCCACAGAAGATTTTTTAGAAAAAATTGCAGAAATAAAAGCTTTGGGCTATGATGCCATTATTGGAATTGCTATTTCATCCAAACTAAGCGCAACCTACAACACCATGCGAATAGCGTTAGAAGAAAGCCATATTCCCCATGCTTTAATAGATAGTAAAAACGTAAGCTTTGCAGAAGGATTTTTAGTATATTATGCACAACAATTATTGCAAAACAATACTGATTTACAAAGCATTGCCAAACAAATAGAAGAAAAGTTACCTAATATAAAACTCATTGCATTGGTGCCGGATTTAAAATATTTAATTCGTGGCGGCCGTTTAAAACCGCTCAAAGGGTTCATCGGCTCCATGCTGCATATACAACCCATACTCTGCTGCGGTGATGACGGTAAAATATCCAGCCTTGACCAAGTACGTGGTGCAAACAAGGCAATCAAACGATTGGCACAAATAGTACAAGAAGAACTGCGCAGCAGCAACAACTATATGTTAGCTATTTTACATGGCAGGCACAAACAAGAAATATTCAATTTAAAAGCTTTATTGATAGACCAAATAAACCAAGCCCAAGTATATGAAGAACAAGCTATTACTGCTGTGCTAAGCACACAAGCCGGGCCGGATATACAGGGTGTTGCCTATTTGAAACTGGACTAAACAATATATAATTGCAAATATAAAAGAGCTCCACAAAGCTCTTTTATTTTAATATATGCTACATTTGAACAACATAAAAGCACTTGAAAAAATAAGATAAAATTGTTACAAACATTATAAAAACAAATTTTTTATGTGTTGCATATAACAATTTATTTTTTAAAGAGGAAAAATATGGAGTAATTATTGTTGGCGCTGGTGGGCATGCAAAAGCAGCAATAGAAATCGCAGAATTAACAGGCTATAAACAAATTACAGTATTGATGATCCCCCTATAGTATGAGTGGTAATAGTAAATCGCTTTTAAATTTAGAAGGAGATGTCTTTATAGCAATCGGAAACAATGAAATTCGCAAACACATTATGCAAACCTATGCTAATAGAGCATTTATAAGTTTAATTCATCCCAGTGCAACTATTTCGGCTACTGCTACTATTTGAAAAGGTTCAATTGTAATGGCAAATTCCATAATAAACCCCTTCGCTCAAATTGGGAAAAGCGTAATTTTAAATTCTTCTTGCGTGGTTGAACACGATTGTATAGTTGGAGATTATTGCCATATATCTGTAAATACAACATTATATGGTACGGCACAAATAGGGAATCAATGTTTTATTGGTGCAAACGCTACAATAAAAAATAATACTACTGTACATAATAATTGTATGATTGGAATGGGAAGTGTAGTATTGCGCGATATAAAAGAAGCCGGTAGCTATGTTGGAGTACCTGCGAAAAGAATAAAATAGATTTTCTTTGCTTGGTTATATTGAAAGTTTATATATTGCACCTAATAAATATATTTCTGAAAGCTGCAACAAAAAGAGCCACATGGCTCTTTTTATTTGATAATATACACTTATAACTACCCAACGTATTTAATAATACACATTTTTGCAAACAATTATACTTCTATTTCTATGGTTCTTTGTTGGTTATGATTTTTGCGTATAATAATTTTTTTATCTATTTGCTTTTTCAATTCTTCTACATGGCTAATAATGCCAATGGTACGGTTTTGCACGCTTAGGTTTAGCAATATAGAAATAGCTGCTTGCAGTTTTTCACCATCTAAACTACCAAAGCCTTCATCTATAAAGAGGGTATCCATTTGAATACCGCCGGTATAGCTTTGCACGGTTTCAGAAAGCCCGAAGGCAAGCGCCAAGGAGGCTGTAAAGGTTTCGCCTCCGGAAAGAGATTTGGAATCTCTGGTACTACCGTTGTAAGCATCATACACATCAAGATCTAAGCCAAATTTGCCTTTTTTACTATCTGCCTCAATTCTGCGCACCAAGGCGTATTGCCCATTGGTCATTTTATCAAAATGCCGGTTGGCTTTTGCAATAATTTGATCAAAATAATGCATTTGCATAAAAGTTTCTAAATTGATTTTAGCACCACCCGTAATACCACCATTGGCAGTATTGCTTAGTTGCACAATATTGCTATATTCTTTTTGCAAGGCTTCCAATTTTGCTGTGCTATGAATAAATTGTTGTAAATTTTGTTCGTTGATCTGCACGCTTTGTTTCTGTTCTGCAATACTTTTGTAAATGATATCTATTTTACCTTGTAATGTAGCAAGCGTTTCTACCAGTGTTGCTTTATTCAAACTTTCTACTCGTTGTAGGTCTTGTGTAAGTTTTTGCTCCATAGCACTACTTACGCTAATATTTTTCTCGCACTCATTTACTTCTTGCTGCGCAGAATTGTAAGATGTTTCTATTTGTAGTGCTTGTTTTTCAAAGTTAATTTTGGCATGTGCTGCCTCTTGTTTACTTGCGTATACAAGGCCTTGCTGTTTGCTGTGTAAATTTTCCTGCTTTAAAGTATGTTCTGTTTGTAGCTTAGTGAATTCGTTTTGGTATGCGTGCAAAGTATTTTTTTGAATTTCTAATTCTGTACATTTATTTTTCAGTAAGGCATCTGCTTCCTGTTTGCGTTTTACATCTGCATTTTCCTTTTCAATTTGTGCAGCAAGGTCTATTCCCTTTGCTTTTACATCATTTTGATAGCTTAGTAATTGATGCTGAATTTCTTCTACGGAATTTATATTGGCTGATAGTATCTGCGAGGCATCTTGCAGAATTTGAATTTGCAATTCCTCACATTTTGATGATAATTTATCGCTCGTGCTTTTTTCTTGTTCATAAGTATTTCTAACCACATCCTCTTTTTTTTGCAAAGCGTCTAATTGTTCTTGTGTAATGGTTGCTCCATGATATTGTGCTACATGAGGATGGGAGGTAGAACCACAAACCGGACAAGGCATATTGGCTTGCAGTGTATTTGCCAATCTACTTGCTGTTTGTTCTATATAATGCTGTTGTGCACTACTTAACGCTTGCTTTTGTGTATTATACAAAACAAGATATTCACTCAGTTTTGTTTTGCTCTGTATGTATTTTTGAGTTTCTATATCATATTTCTCAATTTTTTCTAATACTATTTCTGCACTTCTGTAGCTTGTTCTGTACTGCTTAATTTGCGTTTCTAAGGTTTGTATAGCATTGCCAGCATTTTTTAAAGACTCTGATTCCTGCGTTAACTGATTGATATTATGCTCTAAGTTATAGATATTTTGCTGGGTTTGATTGATTTGTTGGTTTAATGTATGTTGCTTGGTTTGGTTGCTTTGCAATTCGTTTTTTAAATTTTCTACAGCATCATAGTTTGGTAACGCAAACTGTATTGTATTGGCTTGTTGGGTATAATGAATAATTTTTGGTTTTTCTTGTTCCCAATAGGCAAAGGTTGTTTTAGCAATTTCTAATTGTTGCTTATGTTTTTCTATATCTGCTTTTATATTTTGCAAATTGCATTGCAATGTTTCTATGCGCTTGGCTTCCTCAATTTGTTTTTGTATAACATTGGCTTGTTGCTGGAGTGTTTCTTTTTGTTTGGTATTAGCTTGTATTTTGCTATTACAAAAAATAGTATAGTTTTGCACCATAGCAATGATCTCTTGACTACGGTTGGCTTTACCAATTAAATTTTCTAATACTTCTTGATCGCTTTCTGCTACTTTAAAATTTTTTGCCGTAATTTGATATTGTAATTGCTCTTGTTTTAAAGCATTCTCTTTGTCTTTGGCCATAGCAGCCAAGACTTCTTGCAATTGCTTATAGGAATCCGTTTTAAAGATGTTTCTGAAAATTTCAGTGCGGTCTTTTGTTTCTGCTCGTAGAAGCTTGGCAAAATCATTTTGAGCAATCATTGTAGTTTGGGCAAACTGTTTTTGGTCTAAACCCAAAATATCCAATAATTTTTGGTCTACATCTCTATTTTTACTGGCAAGCAAACTCTGTTCTTGGCCTTCTACAACAAAAAGATTGGATTCCTGAGTATTGATTTTATCACCTTTAATAATGCGTTCTACTTCATAGAGTTTATTTTGATGAATAAAACGAAAAAACACCTGTGTTTTTACTTTGGCGTCTACATCATTATTGCGCAAAATGCGTATGTTTTCCCTTGCTTCTCCACTGCCTTTACCATAGAGCGCATAACACATGGCGTCAAATATAGTGGTTTTGCCTGCACCGGTATCGCCCGTGATAAGATAAAGACCATTTTCACCCAATTTGGTAAAATCTATCTCTACTTTATTTTGGTAAGGGCCAAAGGCCTGCATACTTAAAAATATTGGTTTCATTTAAGCCTCCCACACTTGCGCTATGGCTTTTTGCATAATATTGCGTTGCTCTTCATTGATTGGTGTGCCATTCATTTGCACAAATAATTCTTCAAACAATTCTAAGGGGCTCTTATTTTCTACCAACTCCACATTCTGCATATTTTCACTTAATTGCTCCGTATTGCGCATATATTTTAAACCAATCAAGTAAGGGTAGTGGCTGCATAGCCTATGGTAGGCATCAAACACATCTTCTTCATTGTGCAAGCGTGCAAACACAAAGTTGTTTGCACCAATATTTTGCACAAAGGCTTCACCGGTAATCTCATCAAAACTCCCCTCAGCAATCACTATATCTTGCTTGGGTACAATGGGTATCTGTTGTATGGCTATGCTACCCTTTTCTTTCATTTCTACCACGGTAAAAGATTTTTGTTTGTTTACTTCTTTTATATCATATTTTAAAGGGGAACCGGAATAGCGTATAGTTTGCCTTACCACTTGTTGTGCTTGGTGAATGTGCCCAAGGGCAACATAGTCAAAGACATTAAACACGGCTGCATCTACATTATCAAGGCCACCTACGGTTTCCATTTCACTACCGGATTTTTCTGCACCGGTAACAAATTGGTGGGCAAGCAATATTTTTCTGGTATTAGATAAAGCTACGTTTTGCAATGCCAGCTGTGCTGCTTGGGTGTAATTTGTAATCTCTTGTTTCGGAAAAAAGGGCTTTACAATGGCAGGTTTTACAAAGGGTAGTAGATAAATTTCTATATTGCCATATTCATCTTGCATGGTAAAGCTTTCTATATTGCCGTTATAAGAAGATGAAATGTGTATACCGCTAAGTGCAATGAGCCGATTACCAAAAGCCAAACGCTCTGATGAATCATGGTTGCCGGCAATAATAGCGGTATGCACTTTACGCTTAGCAAGCTGCACCAAAAAATCATCAAATAACGTTACAGCTTCTGTAGGTGGAACACTTTTATCGTATACGTCGCCGGCAATCAGCACTGCATCAATGTTGTTTGCATCAATATAGTTTAAAATTTGTGCAAGCATATCCTTTTGATTTTCTATAAGACTATATTCTTGGTAACGTTTACCTATATGCAGATCTGCCAAATGGATAAATTTCATTACTTCTCACTTCCTAAAAATTCAGATACACAGATGCCATCGCCCACGGGGTAAAGTGTACTTTTAAACTCTGTTTGTGCTTGTATATAATCTACATAACGTTTAATTTTGGTAACCATTTCACGCACATTGCGTGTAAGCACTTCATCGCCATAGGTGCAGTTGTGAAAGTTGATATTATCTACCAAAACATAACTGCCAGGCTTTAAACATTGATAATACTGTTTTAAAAATAAAATACTTTGTGCTTTTGCGCCATCTATAAACAATAAATCAAACTGACGCTCGGTTTGATAGAGCATAGCATCTGCATATATGAGTTGGATTTTATTTTGCAAGCCGAAACGGTGCACATTATCATAAGCGGTACAATAGGCATCAAACTCTCGTTCTATAGTAACCACTTCGCAGCCAGCCTGTGCCATATGTATGGCAGAATAGCCTATGGCCGTACCAATTTCCAGCACGGTTTTAATATTATGCTCTTTAATAAAGGTAAGCAAAAAATCTAAACCTTCTTTTTGAATGATAGGCACTTTATGTGTTTTTGCATAGGCAAGAATTTCTTTCATATTTTTACTCCAAAGGATTGATTAAAAAAGTATTATTTGGTATAATTGCGCTAATAAAATTACATAGGAGGCTATTATGTTTGGCTTTATAAAAAAAGTACTCAAAATTGCTCTTTCTTTAGCGTTGGTTTGCGCTTTGGTATTGGGGGGCTATATTGCTTATTTGCAATGGAATTATTATAGGATAGAAGACTGCACTGCTTTGGAAGTAGTAAATAATAATAGTGAACTTTTAATACCAGGCACTGCCTATACTGCGCTCACCTACAATATTGGTTTTGGCGCATATTCGCCTGAATACACATTTTTTATGGATAAAGGATCTTTCCCCGGTGAAGAACTTACCCATGGTATATATGGCAAAGCCATAAGCAAAGAAGCCGTAATAGCGAATACACAAGGTTCCATAGAATTATTAAAAAGCTTAAATACAGACTTTATGCTTTTACAAGAGGCAGATATTAAAGCCCACAGAAGTTACTTTGTAGACCAAGTAGATGCTGTACGCAAGGCCTTTCCAAGTTTTGCAAGCACCTTTGCTTACAACTTCCACAGTGGATTTTTGGCTTTGCCACTACATGATATGCATGGTGCAGTAGATGCCGGTTTATTATTGCTTTCCAACAAGCAAATCAATGGCGCAATACACCGTAGCTTACCGGTAGATAATTCTTTTATTACCAAGTTTACCGATTTAGATAGAAGCATGAACCAAACCCGTATAGCTGTAGAAGGCGGTAAGGAATTGGTACTTATCAATGCTCATTTGTCTGCATATGATGAGGGTGGTGTGATTCGTAAACAACAGTTTGATTTATTAAATAAAATTATGAATGAAGAATACCAAAAAGGCAATTATGTTATTGTTGGCGGCGACTTTAACCACGCACTTGGCAATAGCAAAACGATGTATAGCACAAAGCAGAATACGCCAATATGGCTTGCAGATTTAGATGAAAGCAGTATTAACGAAAATTGCTATTTGGTAATTGCAGAAAATATTGCACAAACACCAACTTGCAGAGCTTGTAACATACCTTACGAAAAAGGTGTTAATTTTACCGTAACCATAGATGGGTTTATTGTAAGTAAAAATGTAACAGCCACTGCAAAAAATATTGATGCAAACTTTGCATATAGCGACCATAACCCTGTAGTACTTACATTTACTTTACAATAATAATGCATTCCCCAAGCCTTACTTTAAGGAATTTCAATAAAATAATAGTAGCATAAAATAAGAGGCTAAGCAAATTAGCCTCTTATTTTTATTCACCTGCAACGGTAATATTAGGTAATAAAATTGCCTTTGGTGTTATGGAATTGCTACGGACTTCTTGTTCTTTGCTAAAACGCATGGTGTTTTGGGCTGTAAAAATATTTTCTGAAATAGAGCCACCGGTAATATAGCCTGCTACCCCATCTTTGATATATTTTGCCAAACGGAATTCTCCACCAAAGTCGCCAGTAGTTGTATCCATGATAAAGCTGGAGAATGCCAGAATTTCAATATAATCACCAGAAGTGAATTCTGTGTAGCTGGTATCTCCACATTCTACTTCAAACACATTGCTGTAGCCTATATGTTCTTCCCCTAAATAATGGCTGAATTTGGCTGTGGTAATGTAGTTTTGCAACACATTGTTTGTAATGAGTGGGTATGCACTTAATATTTTACCTTCGGTATCCACCGGGCTGGCATCTAAGGCAGAGGCAAGCAATGGATTGATACGAATGTTGATATTTTGTACATTGTCTTCTTTATTTACACGTGCACCTTTTTGCAAACGGCTGATTTTTTGATATACAGCACTGTCTTTGGCTTGTGCAAGGTAGAAGTTTAACAGTTCTTCTACAGCTTCGTTTGATAAAATAACATTGATTTTTTCTATTTTAGGGTTGCGTACAGCAAAGGCACGGCCTTCGGTTTCCATTAATTGTTTAGAAACAATGGCTTCTAACTTGACCAAATCTACAGAAGTAAGATGATACAGGTTAAAAATTTCTACCGGTTCTGCCCCATCGTTGCAGTCGGTAACCAATTCCATAGAAAAGCTGTTTTTAGGATATGTTACATCTACACCTGTAGAAGTAAGCACTCGTATATTCTTTTGTGTAGCAAAAAGTTCACAGCAATTGATTTTGGCTTTATAAGGGTAGGCCTTATAAATAACATTGTGAATATCTTGAAACTGTGCCTTAAAATCTTCTACGCTGGGTCTTGCTTGCAGGCTTTGGGCTTTGCCGGTATTGCTTGGTAATGCATACCAAGGGTTTTTAACAAAACCGGCTGCAAATGCAGTTTGTGATAATTTTTGAATTACCTCTTCTTGGCTATCGCTCAAACTGATATTTACACTGCTATCGCCCTTATATTTTGTGCCGTTTTCTTCAAAGTCTACAAACAAACGCACATTATATTCATGGGTTTGGCAAGAGCGGTTCATATCTATTTTATTTTGTATGCAAAACACTTCTGCAGAAAGGCTTTGCTCTTCTTTGATAATCCATGCACTTACTTGTGCAAGAGCTTGGATTTGCTTTTGAATTGTTTGTAACATTAGCTTAACCTTCCTTTTGCTTTGATATAAGAACCACCGGTAGCGGTTTTAACCCATTCTTTCCAACCCTTGCCACAATAGCCGGATCCAGAATGGCGCAAACCATCGGACACCATGGATATGGAGCAAAGAAGGTCCGGTACATAACCGGTTAAATATACGGGGCTAACAATTTTACCGGTAAGCTTACCGTTGATAATTTCTCTACCTTTGCTGGCAACGCATTGTATGCCCCAGTTTTTAGGGTCTTCCATACCAGAAGAAAAACCTTCCAACAAGTAGCCTTTTTCTATGGAAGCAATCATATCTTCCAATTTGTCTGTGCCTTCGGCAAAGAAAGTGTTGGTCATACGGGTATAGGCTTTGCGTCTATAACTTTCTCTTTTACCATTGCCTGTGGATTTGCCACCCAAAAGTATTGCAGAAAGTTCATCACAAATACCGGTTTTTAATATGCCCTTTTCTATAATTTTAGTGTCTGTACCAAGATTACCCTCATCATCAAAAATATAAGAGGATACTTCTTCGGCAGATTTTGCGCCATCGTGCATATTCACTTTATCACTGGCAACACGTTTTTGCACATATTCCATACCCTTGGCACGTTTTTTTACAAACATATCCATTTCTGCGCCATGGCCAAAGGCTTCATGGGCAATAAGGCCGGTAAAGTCCGGATCACAAATAATATCGTATTCGCCGGGCACTACTTTTTCTGCTTGCAACAACTCTTCTGCACGTTTGCAGGCTTCACTACAAAGGGGTTCAATTTTGGCAAGCAATTCGCTGCCACAGAGGCCGGAGCAGGTAAGAAAATCCACTTGGGTAGATTTGCTATCGCTCGCTACAGCAAAGGCAGCGCCTGTTGCATAAGCATAGCTTTGATAAAGGTCTTTATTCTTACTAATAAAGATTTTATTTACTTGTGTGCCAATGAATACCACTTGCAGTTGCACAATTTGGCTATACAGGGCTTTGCTTTGGTCATGCATATGTTGTAGGGATTCAATAATTTGCTTAGGGCTATCTTCATTGGGAAGATTTTCTACTTCGCCCACAAAGAAGCAAGTGTCTTGCTCGTCTTGTGGTAACCTTGCATAAGATACGCATTCTTTTTGTGCAATATAGCTTGCCCTATCTTCTTTGGCAACTTGGCGTACAGCATTGCATACTGCCTCTACATCCATAGTATTAAACGAATATTCAGAAAAACCATTTTCTTGATATACACGCACTACAAAACCACGTTGGGTATCTGTACCCGGTTGCAAGCTAATGCCACTGGTGCTTACCATGTAGCGATTGCTGATAACATCTGTACCAAGCACAGATACATAGGCAAATTCCTTACCCAAAATATCGACTATTTTCTGCAAGTTTGCTTTTTGATTGAGCAAAAAGGCAGATGTAACTAATTTTTTCATATAAACTCCTTATTTACCAGCAACGGCTAACTTGCCCACAAAGCAGGAAGGGGATCCGTTGCCACCCTCTGGGAAGCGTAAATCGTTTGCGAAGGCTTGTATTTGTTGTAACAATGTATAAAAGTTACCAGACACGGTAATTTGGGAAACAGCATGTTCTTTTTTGCCGTTTATAACCATGTAGCCCTTGGCCGCCAAAGAAAAATCGCCAGAAATGGGGTTTGCACCCGCATGTAAGCCAGCAAGGTCGCAAATGACAATTCCTTCACCCATAGATTGCAAAAGTTCCTCAAAACTTTGTGCGCCGTTTTGGAAATGCAAATTAAAGCTTTGTACAGCAATGCTACCGCCTACGCCCTGTTTGCCGGCATTGCCTGTGCTTTGTACGCCTGCTTTTTGTGCTGTTTTTAAATTATGCAAAGCAGTTATAAAAATACCATTTTGAATGAGCATTTTATTTTGGGTTGGCATACCTTCGTCATCAAAATTGGTGCTTTGGAAGGCATCTGCAAGCAATGGTGCATCCTGTAAGTTTACCACTTCGCTTGCTATTTTTGTGTTTTCTTTGCCTTGCAACAGGCTTAACCCTTTTTGCATGGTTTCTGCAGAGAATATGCCTTCAAACACAGCAAGCAAAGCAGACATGGTGGTATTTTTAAATATGATGTTGTACATACCACTTTGCACTTTTTTACCATTTAAAATTACTAAAGCTTCGTTTGCACATTCCTTTGCAAGGTTTTTTATGTTTAACGTATTAAAATCCCTTGCAAAGGCAACAGAACCACCCACTTGCATATCCTCAGCCTCTTGTGCATGGGCATAGGCATACATATAATGCACTGCATTTTCATTTTCTAACCACATACCATGGGTATTGGCAATGATTTTTTTATGCATAGATGTGTTGGCAGCAATGTGGGATACTTTTTGTATGCGTGCATCCACTGCTAAAATTTCATCATTCAAAGCATCGCAAGCAGCAAATAACACTTGTGGACTTGCCAGTGGTGCATTTTGTACAGTATGATCTATGCTTGCATAACTTGCAGCGCCTTGATAGAGCTGTTCTATATCTTCTGTTTCGTTATAAAGCGCACTTTCTTTGGCACTGTGTATAAGCATTTCAATAGCCTCATCATCAAAGGCTTCGGTAGAAGCATAGCCCATTTTGCCATTGTAGAGCACACGCAAACCTACGGCTTGGGTGGCATTTGCAGAAAAATCTGTTCTTTCTTTGCCATTGGCTTTGCTGGTAATGCTATCCTGCATAAGCGCATAGGCTTCGGCTTCTAAATTTTGTTCTTTTGCTGTTTGCAAAAGTTTTTTTATAAATTCTTTCATATTGCCTCCTATTTGCTTACGCCACCAACGGTGATTTCTTTTACACGAATATAGGGTTGACCCACATTGGTAGGTACACTGCCACTGGAGCTGCCACACATGCCTTGGGCTTGGCTTAAATTATTGCCTACCCTATCAATTTGCATTAAAATTTGACTGCCTTTGCCTATGAGAGATGCGCCACGCACAGGGGATGTAATTTTGCCGTCTTTTACTAAATAACCTTCTTGTACGGAGAAGTTAAATTCGCCAGTGGCAGGGTTTACAGAACCACCGCCCAATTTTTTTGCCAATAGGCCGTTGCCCATGGTGGCGATCATTTCTTCTACGCTGTCGGTACCATTATCAATAAAGGTGTTACGCATGCGGCTGGTTGGAGCAAAGCGATAGCTTTCCCTCCTGGCTGAACCGGTTGGGGCCATGCCCATCCTGCGACCATTGAGCCTATCTACCATATAGTTTTTCAAAATACCGTTTTCAATAAGTACCAAACGGTTGGTTGGTGTGCCTTCGTCATCTATATTCAAAGAACCCCATGCATATGGAATAGTACCATCTTCAATAGCGGTTACACAAGACGCAGCAATTTGCTTGCCAAGCTTACCACAAAATTCACTGTTGCCAAAAGCCACAGCAGTTGCCTCTAAGCTATGACCACAGGCCTCATGGAAAATAACCCCACCGAAGCCATTGCCAATTACCACCGGCATTTGCCCGGCCGGGCAATAAGGTGCATCTATCATGGTTAAGGCTGTGCGGGTTGCACTTTTAGCAACTTGCTCTAAATCCAAATTTTGCACAAAGTTAAAGCCGTCATGTGCCCCCGGATTTTGTGTTCCCGTTTGCATTTCGCCGTTTTTTTCTACTACAGCATTACAAAATACCCTTGTATAATAACGAGTATCAGCAACAAAGCGACCTTCTGTATTTGCAATCCATACATTTTGTACAGAATCTTTATAGGCAAGTACAGCTTGGCTTGCGCCTTCTGCCATAGCAACTTTATGCATAATACGTAAAGCTTCTATTTTTTGTTTGCTTTCTACTTGATTTGGTTTTACTTGAATGTCAAACCCATTGTAATCGTGCAAATCTTGCAAAGTTTGTATATTGTGTAATTTTGCATTGGCAATACCTACTGCCGCACGCTTTGCACAAGCAATAAGGCCTTGCTCACTGGTATCGTTGGTAAATACATAATAGGCTTGCAAGGCGTCGTACACACGCACACCTGCACCATGAATTCTTGCACTTTGCAAGCTTTCGGTTTTGCCTTGGCGCATAGATATGGAATTATTTAATCTATCCTCTAAGAAGATTTCTGCAAAGTCGCCACCGGTTTGCATGGCAACTTGTAAAACTTTTTCTGCAATACTTTTATTCATTTATTTTTACAGACTATGGATATAGTCTACTACCTCCTGTGGATTTTGTGCACCAAATAAGGCGGTGCCCATGACGAGCATATCTGCGCCGGCTTTTATGCAAATGGGAGCAGTTTGCATGTTTACACCACCATCTACATTGATGATGCCTTTGTAACCTTGCGCACGTAATTTTTCTATTTTTTCTACACAATGGTGCATGAAGCTCTGGCCGCCAAAACCTGGTTCTACCGTCATAATAAGCACCAAATCCAATTGTTCTAAAAATGGATAAATACTTTCTATGGCTGTGCCCGGTTTCACAGAGGCACCTACACCCACGCCTGTTTCTTTAATGGCTTGAAGTGTGTTTGCAAAATTTTCTGTTTCTGCATGAATGGTAATAATATCACTGCCGGCATTTACAAAAGCCTCTATATATTTTTCCGGTTCAGAAAGCATGAGATGTACATCCAATGGCAATGTAAAGTTTTTATTGATGGCTTTTACAAGGTCTGGGCCATAGGATATATTGGGTACGAAATGGCCGTCCATAATATCAAGATGCAAATAATCCGGGCCACAATTTACAATGCGTGCAATGTCTTCCTGCAAATGCATAACATCTGCCGCCAACATAGAGGGGCTAAGTTTAGTCATACTTTGTTCTCCAATTCTCTTTTGCTATTTCTACTAACTTTTGGTAACGCAAAATGCGTTCCAAAGGCAGTTGTTTTTGTTCTATAGCCTGTAATACAGCACAATCCGGTTCATTTAGGTGCAAACAAGGTGAAACGCGGCACTTACCACGATATTCTTTCAATTCCGGATAATAGGTTTGAATCTCTTCGGCTTCTAACTCTTTTAAAAGCTCCAATACAGAAAAGCCGGGGGTATCAAATATACAAATACCATCCTTATGAAATATCTCCACATGGCGTGTGGTATGTTTACCACGCTCTATACGGCTAATTTTACCTGTTTCCAGTTGCACATCAATAAGGGCGTTAATAATGGTGCTTTTGCCCACGCCACTTTGGCCGGCAAGGCACACACTTTTGCCTTGCAAAGCCTGTTTAAGCTCTTCTATACCTTGGTTTTCTACTGCGGAAACATAGAATATAGGTATGCCACTTTTGGCATAGGACAGCATTCCATCGTCTTTACCAAGCTCGCTTTTATTGTGTACCAGTATGGGTTGTATGCCATAACGAAAAGCATAGAGCATAAGCATGTCCAGCATCTGATAGTCTGGCTTAGGAACGGAAGCTGCAACAATGCAAAGTGCATCAATATTGGCAACCGGAGGGCGTACCAAAATGTTTTTTCGTTCCAATATATCTTCCAGCCAACCATTTTGCTCGCCTTGCCCCGGGGTAAAAAGAACAGAATCACCAACGGTAGGGGTTAAGCCTTTATGCTTTAGCTTTTTTTTAGCTTTTACAGTAAATACTATACCGTTGCATAAAATATAGTAAAAGCCCCCTATGCCTTTGATAATTTTACCTGTTTGTAAACTCATTCCAAAACTACCTTTACTGTTTTAATAAGCACATTGTTTACATATATTTTAACAAGGCTTTCGCCTGCAATAGCAGACTGCACAGGAATAACCAATGCACTTTGCTGTAATTCAATATTCTGCTCGTATTTTACAACTTCTTCATTATTTTCTAATAGAACTATTTTTAATACGCCAGCCTTTAATTCTGTTGGCAACAATTCTATATTGGCACCATACAACACTGGTGCATTGCCTATCACCAAATTCATTTTTGTGGCAATAATCACTTCTTTTTGCGCTTCCGGGGTTTGCTCCAGCACTACATTATACAGCGCAGGGTCGCTTACTTCCTGAAAACTGATATTTCCAATTTGCATTTTACTTTCGCCAATTTTTTCAAGCGCTTCCTGTTGTTTTAGTTGTAGTACATAGGGCACAAAAGTGCTGCCACCACTTACAACTACTTGCAACATACGATCGGAAGGGAACGCCTCACCGGCTGGCGTTAATTGGTTTATAATAACACCTTCGGGGGTTTGTGCATCTACTACACGCTCTACTACATTAATGGTAAAATTCATTTGAGCAGCTTTTTCGTAAGCTTGATTCATAGTTTGAGAAATCAAATCTGGTACAAGGTCTACTTGCTTGCCACGAGAAACTTCTATAAGCATAGTATCGCCCTTATTTAATTTTTCTTGTGGCGCAGGGCTTTGTAATATCACTTTATTTTCTGCAACGCTGTTATGATAAGAAAATTTAACTACCGGCTTAAGTTGTGAAGCGTTGATGGTTTCCATTGCACGCACATGGTCAAGCCCCTGTACATCCGGTGCATACACTACTTTGGTTAAGCCGCTAATCCAAGACACACCAATAAACAGAATCAGTGTTAAGCAAATTAAGAAGATAGGTACTGTCCATAAAAAAATGGTATAATGCTTTTTTACACTTCGTTTGGTTTTGTTCATTACACGCTGTGATGCGCTTGGTTTTACTATTTCTTGCTGTTTTTCTTTTATTTTTTCCTGCTTTTCATAAGCAATTTTGGGTATGCCGCCATGGGTAAATTGATTTAAAT
>JAEWXD010000011.1 GCA_023396045.1 Bacillota bacterium
AAAACCCTGTTAGCATTTTAAAAGCACTCAATAAAGATGGTGAATTTGCAAAACAAGCCCTGCTATTTGAAGAAGACGAATTGCTTGCACTGATTACCCACTGTGTAGAAAAAGCCAAAGAATTTGCAGAACAAATTAACCAAGGTAAAATTGATGTATATCCATTAAATGTAGAAGACCATTTGCCGTGCGAATATTGTGAATACAAAAATATTTGCAGGGTAGAAAACGAAAGCAATGAAATAGAAAAAATTGATTTTGACGAATTAAAAAACAGATTATAAAATTTCAGCCCTAAAAGGGCTTTTTTTTATAAAACACTATTGACACTTACGTTCCGTAATAGTTTATACTTTGAAATATAGGAGGATGACTATGTATTTGATTAAACAAGTAAGCAAAATAAGTGGCGTATCGGTGCGCACTTTACACCACTATGATGCGATCGGGTTATTATGCCCACAAAAACATGAGAATGGATATAGATATTATTCAGAAAACGAAATATCTATATTACAAAGTATTCTGTTTTACAAGTATTTGGGATTCTCCCTTGCAGAAATTAAAGAATTGTTGCAACAAAACAAAGAAAATGTAGTGGTACACTTTAAGAAACAGCTTGCATTAATGCAAAAGGAAAAACAAAGATTGCTTACCCTAATACAAACATTGGAACAAAGCATTGTTGCAGAAGAAAGGAAAATCAAAATGCCAAACGATGAAAAATTCAAAGGTTTTGTATATGCAGAACATACACATTATAAACAAGAAGCTGAAGAAAAATATGGCAAAAAAGCAATAGAAAATTCTTACCAAAAGCATAAAGGGAAAGAACAAGAAATGATACAAGGATTAAATGCAATATTCTTTGCCTTTGCAGAAAATAAACAAAAAGAATTAGCCAGTACAGACAAAGAAAACTTGGTGCTTGCAAAGAAATTGCACAAACATATTTGTGAGTATGCTTTTGAATGCAAGTTAGAAGTGTTTTCTGCTATTGCTTATGGCTATGTTGAAAACGATGCATTTAAAACAAACATAAACAAATTTGGAGAAGATATGGCTCAATATATATGTGATGCCGTTCAAGAATATGTAAAAGTAAATACAAGATAATATGTAAAAGCAGCTTAATTGTTCCCCCAAAAAAGTTAGACAAAAAATCTAATGAATGGAGGTCGGTACAAGTTGCTGCTTTTTATTTATTTAAACCGGGCAACAATTTCTTCACCAGAGATATCCTTAGGGATATCTTCTACATTGATGTTCAATTCTCTTGCAAGAATTTGTGCAACTTTAGGCCTGCAACGCTTGCCTTGGCAAGGACCCATACCTGCACGAACACGGCGTTTTATACCTTCTATGGTGCGTGCACCGGCCGGTCTATAAATAGCGTCTACAATTTCTGCTTCTGTAATTCTTTCACATAGACAAATATATTCTTCGGTAGAATCTTGTACATGTATATCAAAGGACCATTTTTTTGCAATGGGTTTACGTGAGGGTACGAAATCCGGTTTTGCCTGCAAAGCAAAACCTTGGGCTTGCAAAAGTTCAGCTACATACTCTGCAATAGCAGGGGCTGAAGTAAGGCCCGGAGATTCTATTCCTCCTACATGAATGAAGCCTTGCATGGTTTTAGAAGGGTAGATCATAAATTCACCTGTAGTAGGTTTAGCACGTACACCAGAAAAAATGCGAATAGTAGCTTTATAATTTAAACTGGGCACAGATTTTTTAGCCAAATCATCAATTTGTGCCAAAGAATCCGCTTGGGTAGAAGTTCCAAAATCTTTGCTGATTTTTTCTGTGGTGGGGCCAACCATAGTATTGCCGGCATAAGTAGAGGTAACCAAAACTCCTTTGCCTTTTTCGGTAGGTACTTGAAAAAGTACAGTTTCTATCATATCCTTAGGGTTTTTGCTAAGCAAACGATATACTCCCATGGTTGGCACGATATCATAATCGTTTTCACCTGTAAGGCGGCTGATATTAGCAGAATAAAGACCGGCTGCATTGATTACAAAACGGCTTTTAAATTCACCTTGATTGGTATAAATCACAAAGTAATCTTCCTTTTGTGCTAAAGATTGTACCTCAGTTTGTGTAAAAAGCTCTACCCCATTTTGTACGGCATTTTCTGCCATGGCAAAACAGAAATTGAAAGGATCTACCACGCCGGCTGTTTTAGCATAAAGGGCTGAAGTAACTTCTTCTGAAAGCTTTGGCTCTATTTTTCTTGCTTGCTCACCTGTAAGAATAAAAAGTTTCGGAACACCGTTTTTAATACCACGTTCATAGAGTTCTTGCACAAGAACATCTTCTTCAGCACCAAAAGCCAATACCAAAGAACCAATATTGCGAAATGCAAAGCCAAGTTCCTTGCTTAATGCAGGAAACATAGCATTGCCTTGTACATTGAGTTTGGCTTTTAAGCTACCCACTTTACAATCGTAACCAGCATGCACAATGGCAGAGTTTGCTTTGGTAGTTTCCATGCCTACTTCTATATTTTTTTCTAACAATGCTATTTTACCATGATAACGCGCAAGTTTACGTGCAATACTACACCCTACAATACCTGCACCTATTATTACAATGTCAAACATAATTACCTCTTTTATATAAATTGATATATATTTCATACACCCTTATTATTTATATGAAACAGAATATAAAAAATCGGCGAAACTCGCCGATTTAACAATGCATTACCACTGCAATCGCCATATCTTGTTCATGGCTTAGAGATATATGCAAAGTACGTTCTGTATATAATACTTGCTGTGCATTGCCAAGCAATTTAATATAAGGTTGCCCACTTGGCAAATGGGCAATGCAAATTTCATTCAGTGCAACAGCACCTATGCCTCTGCCAAAGGATTTAAGCAGTGCTTCTTTGCCTGCAAACATTGCCGCAGCACTCTGCCACTTTACATTGTTTTTTTGTTCTAAATAGGCTTGCTCTTCTGTACAAAAAAAGCGTTGCATGGCTTTGGGGTTTTGCTCTATGATTTTTTGTATTTTGCTAATACTACAAATATCTACACCGATCATTGTTGTTTACCTGCAAGCGCTGCATTGTAAATAGCTCTTGCTATGACTTCTGCACCTGCCATCAATATTTGCATAAAGTCCACATTTTCAATTTTTTTAGATGTAGCAAGTGCGAAGCAAGTATCGCCATCAAACTGAGTATGCACCGGGCGAATGGCTCTTGCAAAACCATCGTGCGCAACGGTAGCCAAGCGATTGCATTGTTCTTTATTTAAGTTAGCATCGCAAGCAATGACGGCAATGCTTGTATTTTCACCTATTAATGTATTAAAAGTTTGTGGTTCTTGTATAGCATTCAGCATATCCATAGCAAGCACGGGCTTGCCATCATTTGCGATAGCAAAACTCAGTGGTTCACCTGTATGGGGATGATAAATATCCCCCACGGCATTGACGGCAACAATCGCTCCTACCGTAACACCACAGGGTAAGCGCATACTTGCAGTACCTATGCCTCCGTTTGCACATTGTGTATTGGGAATGAGTTTAGAAACAGTAGCACCACATGCTGCACCAAATAAACCTTCTTGTACATGAGCACTCGCTTGCATACAAGCTTCCATGCCCATTTGTGCATCAGGGCGGATGTTAGCGTTACCCACTTTTAAATCATACAATACAGCAGCAGGTACAATGGGCACCTTACATACACCGGTATCAAGGCCGATTTGCTGTTGCTCCAAATATTGCATTACGCCGTCTGTAGCAGCTAATCCAAAGGCAGAGCCGCCAGCCAATACAACAGCGTGGGCTTTTTGCACAAGATTACCAGGTTTGCATAGGTCTGTTTCTCTTGTGCCGGGTGCAGCACCACGTACATCTACACCTACCATTGCGCCATCGGCTTCTGTAAGCACAACACTTACACCGGTTCTGGCCTCCAAATTTTGTGTTTGGCCAACCGATATACCCTCTACATCACAAATACTACCCGGAAAACGTTCCATACTATTTGCGTTTTCCGCCCAAAGCACCAAATATGCCGCGGGTTAAGCTTCTGCCCAATTCTCTGCCTACGGAACTAACAGCACTGTTCATTACTCTACCCAATACAGAATCGTTTTTACGAGCACGTTTTACACGTTCTTCACGGAGTTCATCCATATAGGCACGACGTTCTTCTGCTTTACGTTCTTTTTCTATTCTGGCAAGTTCGCGTGCTTCTTCACGTTGTTGTTTTAAAATGGCTTGTTCTTCTTTTAAAGTCATGGTATAGGGAGCAGCTTGCATAGTAGGTGCATAGCTTACTTCTTGCTCTACTGCTTGGGTGGTTCTAATATATTTGCCACTTTGCGGATCGTATACCAAAGACCCCGTCTTATTATTAGAGGTAACAGTGCTTTGTGCCACAGCAGCAGGCCTTTGGTAAGTGTTAAACTGTGGAATATAATGTTGTGTAGTTTGCACATTTACACTTCGGTTTTGCACCAGTGCGGCCTGCAATACTTCATATGCACTTTCCCTGTCTATTTTTTCTTCATAATAGCCGGCAAAAGGGCTGTTTTCAATAATAAGATTTCTATAGTCATCTTCAATTGCACCAATAAAGGATTGCGGCGGCAAAATAAGACAACGTTCTACAACACTTGGTGCACCTTTTTCATCTAAAAAAGAAATCAAAGCTTCACCGGTTTTTAATTCCGAAATAACACTTGCAGTATCAAAATTAGGGTTGGTACGGAAGGTATCTGCAGCAACTTTTACACCACGTTGATCTATCGGTGTATAGGCTCTAAGTGCATGTTGCACACGGTTGCCAAGTTGACCAAGTACACTGGGTGGAATATCTGCCGGGTTTTGCGTAATAAAGTATACGCCTATGCCTTTGCTGCGAATTAAACGAACAACGAGTTCTATTTTTTCTAATAATTCCTTAGGGCAATCATTAAACAATAAGTGCGCTTCGTCAAAGAAGAATACCATTCTCGGTTTGTCGCTATCGCCTTGTTCATCTAAGGTTTCATACAATTCAGAGAGTAGCCAAAGCAAGAAAGTAGAGTACATAGTTGGGCGCAGGAATAATTTTTCTGCACTTAAAATATTGATAGCACCTCTGCCATTTTGGTCTACTTGCATCCAGTCGTTGAAATTAAGAGCAGGTTCGCCAAAAAAGTCATTGCCACCTTCATCTTCTAAAATACCAATGGCACGTTGAATAGCGCCCACACTTGTGGAACTTACATTCCCATAATTTAATTGATATTGTTTTGCGTTTTCGCCCACATAATTGAGCACGGCTTTTAAATCTTTCAAATCCAAAAGCAACATACCTTCATCATCAGCAATACGGAAAACCATATTGAGAATACCACTTTGGGTTTCATTAAGGCGCAACATTCTGGACAACAAAAGTGGACCCATTTCACTTACAGTAGCACGTACCGGGTGGCCTTTTTCACCGAAAACATCCCAAAAAATAGTTGGATAAGGTTTATATTCAAAAGCTTCTACACCACAATGTTCTAAACGTTCTTGCATTTTATCAGAATGCACACCCGGTTTTGTAAAACCAGCCAAATCTCCTTTTACATCACTTACAAAGCAAGGCACACCCATATCTGAAAAAGCTTCTGCCAACACTTTTAATGTAACGGTTTTACCTGTACCAGTGGCGCCAGCAATTAACCCGTGGCGATTTGCCATATGTGGCAAAAGGTATGCATTTTGCATGCCTGCGCCAACCCAAATTTTATTATCTATAAACATAAAAAATCCTCCTTGTTTTTACTATCAGTATACAACAAAAAGGATTCTTTGTGAACTGTAGAATATTTAGTATCTACGCCGTTTTATTTGAACTTTTTTACCTATTTTAATTCGGCGCCTTTTTTTTAATAATCTCGCTATAAGTCCGGTTACAAAATACAATACAACGGGTGGTATGAGCCAATAAAAGACAAGCTCTAAACTAATACCAGGAAAGAAATTTGGGTCATCGTACACATTTTTTTCTATTTGAGAAAGAGAAAGCGGTGCCGCTTCTCTTGCCAAAATATCCCTACTTGCTACCAAACTATAGGTGGCGCTTTGATTGTTTTGCGGAGAAATATAGGTTAAAGAACCGATCACTTCTCCTTTGTTAATGGGCGCCCTGAAATCACGAGTATATTGAATCAAAGATGAATTAAGCATGTTTCTTGAAAACTCGTTTATATTCGCTTCGGAAGTAATCAAAGACATACCTGTACTGCCCGATTGTGGCACCAGATCTAATTTTAATCTGCCTAAATTTTCATCTTGAGTAGAGTAACCGGAGGTTTCTAAAACAATGGGATCGATATTATACAATTCTATAGGTGATAAACTCATAACCTGAGAAAAGCCATATTCCATAAGCTTTTTAGTATCTGTCCATCTACCGCTTTCTGAAGAATAGAGAACAACGGAAATCAATTTTACACCCATGGCTTCTGCAGAACCTACAAAGCAATGCCCAGCCGCATTGGTAAAACCGGTTTTAATGCCGTTACCCATAGCATAATAAAAGCTATTGTTTTCGGAAGAAACGATGAACTCGCTAATTCTGCTGACAAGGTTACGACTTCTGTTTAAATTGCTTTTGGGCAATGTATATTTACTGGCAGATACAATTTGCCTAAAAACACTATTGTTCATAGCATGTTGGGCAATTTTAGCTAAATCTCTTGCAGTAGTATAATGATTCGGGTCGTGTAAACCATGAGGGTTCGTAAAATTTGTGTTACTCAATCCCATATTTTGTGCAGCGCGGTTCATACCATCTACAAAGGAAGAAATATCCCCGCTCACAGCTTCTGCAATCGCATTGGCACCTTCATTACCGGAGCGCAACATGGTTGCATAGAGTAGATCTTTAAAGTTAATACTTTCGCCCACTTGCAATGGAATTTTAGAAGAGCCTTCGTCAATATTACCTGCTGTTTCACTAAGATAAACTGTTTGATCTAAATTGCCATTTTCAAGGCCCAAAAGCACCGTCATAATTTTGGTGGTAGAAGCAGGAAACATAACATCGTCTGCATTTTTTTCAAAAATGACTTGGCCGGTTTCTGCTTCTATTAATATGGCAGACTTAGCATAAAGTTGGTTTGCTTTTAATTCCTCCGGTTTTGTGGGATCATATTCCTCTGCATCACTGGATAGTTTTGGCGCAATATAACGAATGGCAGGCGCTTCCTCTGCCAAAGCAATGCTTTGAAATAGCATACTTATTATAAAAATAAAAATATATATTTTTTTGCGCAATGTACTACCTCCACAAAAACATATCAATTATAGCAAAAAGCACTCCTTTTGTAAAACTGCCGTTTACACAAATGTATATACAAAGTATAATGGTAATATAAAGATAAGGATGGTTCGTATGGCATATCAAGCTTTATATAGAAAATTGCGCCCTATAAAATTCAGTGAAGTTTTTGGGCAAGATGAAATTGTAAAAACATTAAAAAATCAAATAAAGAATAACCAAATTGCGCATGCCTATTTGTTTTGTGGAACACGTGGTACGGGCAAAACTTCGCTTGCAAAAATCTTGGCAAATGCTGTAAACTGCTTGCAACAAGTAGATAGCGAGCCTTGTGGGGAATGTGCTGTTTGTAAGGCTTTACAAAGTGAAAGCAGTATGGACATTATTGAAATGGACGCTGCCAGCCGTAACGGTGTAGATGATATGCGTGAACTTTTAGAAAAAGTTGCATACCCTCCACAAATGGGAAAATATAAGGTATATATCATTGATGAAGTACACATGTTAAGTACTTCTGCATTTAATGCACTTTTAAAAACTTTAGAAGAGCCACCCGAACATATTATATTTATTTTGGCAACCACTGAATCTCAAAAGATCCCTGCTACTATTTTAAGTCGTTGCCAACGGTATGACCTATCTCGCGTGAGTTCTCAACTGATATTTAAAAAAATGCAAGCTGCACTTCAAAAATTAAACATTGCATTTGAAGATGAGGCATTAAAAGAAGTGGCCATAGCTGCCGATGGTTCTGTACGTGATGGTTGGAGCATTTTGGATATTTGCATTTCCGGTATGGACGAAGGCGAAACGCTTAGCCTACAAAGAGTACAACAAATGTTGGGCACCAGTAAAAAAGACTTCTTATTCACTTGCAGCTTAGCCATTATTGAAAGCAATTATGCCAAAGTGATGGCACTCATTATGCAATTGATGCAAGACGGCAAGGAAGCTTTGGTATTTTTACGACAGCTTTCCCAACACTTTAGAAATATTTTACTTGTAAAAATCAGCGATGAAAATATAGACGAGCGTATATCCTCTGAAGAATATGCTAAGCTAAAAGAGCAAGCACAATGGATAGACCCTGCAAGGCTTATACAAATCATTGATGTATTGATGGCTGCAGAGATGAAGCTGAAATGGAGCACTTCCCCACGCATTGGTTTAGAAAATACGCTCATGCAAGCAGCCACCCCCTTTACACAGTTAAGTGATCGTTATGACACCTTAGATGCGGTACGTGCTATTTCAGACAGGGTGGAATTATTGGCACAGAATGCGCCTGCTGTTGCTATTACTGCACAAAATGAAGTAGTTACGCAAGAAATACAAAAAGTAGAGCAAGAAAAACCACGAGAAGTATTTGCCCAAGAAAACGAAACCAAAAAAATATGGAGTTTGGTTTTAAGAGATTTAAAAGGTGCTGTACGTTTAGCATTGAGTGGCGCCAGCCTACAATTTGAAAATGGTGTATATTACATTACCTATGACGATAAAGCGTTAGCCACCTATAAAGCCATGTGTGACAGCAAAGATTTTCAAGAATCTTTTAGTAATTGCGTTGCGAAAATTATAGGCAAAGATGTTAAACTGGGTATACGAAAGTTAGAAAAAGACAATAGCACCCGCGACATGATGATACAAAAAAACATTGCAGCGCTAAAGCAAAGTTTACCAGCCGGTACACTGATTATAGAGGAATAATGAGAGAGAAATTTAACAGAGCTAAAAAAAGCACATACGGGCAAAATTTTATATACAACCAGGCTTTGCTTGCTGATTTAACTGCGGAATGCAAATTACAAAGTACAGATACAGTACTTGAAATCGGCGCAGGTGCAGGCACACTTACTGAAGTGTTGGCACAAACTGTAAAACATGTTACCAGTGTAGAAATAGACGAGAGCCTATTGCCCTACTTAAATGTATTACAAGAAAAATATACAAACTTAAATATTATACTTGCCGATTTTATGCAATGGGATTTTGAATCAGTTTTTGCAAACACAAAGAATTTAAAAGTGATTGCCAATATCCCCTACTACATTACCACAGCTATTTACCACAAGCTGTTATTTTGCAATTTGGATATTGCTGAAATCAGTTGTATGGTGCAATTAGAAGTAGCGCAAAAAATTGTGGCTACACCAAAGCAAAAAAACGAATATGGTACATTGGCACTTTTATGTCAACACAAGTACCATACCGAAATTGTACAAGTGATAGGCAAAGAAAACTTTAGCCCTGTACCCAAAGTAGACAGTGCATTTGTACGCCTTGTAAAAAAAGAAAACTTTATTGAGAATACTACTTTTGATAATTTTTATTACAAATTGGTTAAAGCTGCCTTTCTGCACCGAAGAAAAACATTGCTGAATTCACTAAAATCCAGTGGATATAATATCGATGAAGTAAGCCTCGCTCTGCAAAATATAGCAGATATACAAGCCCGTGCTGAAAACTTAAGCTATACACAGTATATTGCACTTGCAAAAGCACTTATTAAACATTGATAAAAACTTGACTTATTTTAAAATTTTTGCGATACTATATATGTGGAAAATTTTTCTTAAATAATACATTGGAGGTATAACATATGGCAACCAAATCATATTACCCAATAAACGAAATAGGCAAAGGTAAACCCGGCTTTACCAGTAGCACCCGTGCTATTATTGAAGCCGCTTTTTATGGCAATAATGTTGTAAAAGTAAACTCCCTTGCTGAAGCATACAGATTGGCCAAGAATTCTGCCGGCACAGTAGTTACAGATATGCCTGTATATGGTGCTGAACAAATTGGTCTAGACAAAGATGCCAAGGTTCTTTTGTTTAACGATGGTGCTATTACCGGCCGTTTTGCTGCTGCAAGACGCATTGTAGGCAAACCGGGCGTAAACCAAGGCGAACTTGATAAAATTATAATGGAAGCAATTTACAACTCTCGTTATAAAAAAATGTATCACGCTGAAGCGTTTATTGGCCTTGATCCTGACTTTATGGTAAAAGCGCACTTGCTTATTCCAGAAGGCGACGAAAACATTATGTATAACTGGATGTTGAACTTCCAATATACAAGTGATCTTTACAAAGAAATGTATGCACAGAGCAAACTTTTCAACGAACCAGACATTTATATTTTCTCTGACCCACAATGGAAAGGTGCACCTAACCAAAACTTCTGCTTAGAAAGTTGCTTAAGCTATTTCCATACAGAAGCCAACTGTGCATGTATTTTGGGCATGAAATACTTTGGCGAACATAAAAAAGGCACATTAACACTTGGTTGGGCTATGGCGAACCGTAATGGTTTTGCAAGTTGCCATGGTGGCCAAAAAGAATTTATTAAAAATGATGGTTCTTCCTTTGTTGCTGGCGTATTTGGCCTTTCCGGCTCTGGCAAATCTACCATTACACACGCAACACACAACAACAAGTTTGCCGGCATTAAAGTATTGCACGACGATGCATTTATTATCAATGTAAATACTTGTGCCTCTGTTGCATTGGAACCTTCTTATTTTGATAAAACAAGCGACTACCCTACCGGTTGCCCAGACAATAAATACTTGCTTTCTGTTCAAAACTGCTCTGCAACCATGGACGAAGAAGGCAAAATTCAAATTGTTACAGAAGATATTCGTAACGGTAATGGTAGAGCTATTAAGAGCAAATTATGGAGCCCTAACAGAGTAGATAAGTTTGATGCACCTATCAAAGCTATTTTCTGGATTATGAAGGACTTAACTTTGCCACCGGTAGTAAAACTCAAAGGTGCTTCTTTGGCAGCTGTAATGGGTGCTACACTTGCCACCAAACGCACCAACGCTGAACGTTTAGCAGCCGGGGTTGACCCTAATGCATTGGTTGTAGAACCTTATGCAAACCCATTCCGCACCTATCCTTTGGCAAATGACTACTCTAAATTTAAAGAATTGGTAGAAAGCAAAAATGTAGATTGCTATATAATCAATACCGGCGACTTTATGGGCAAAAAAATTGGCAAAGAAGTTACTCTTGGTTTAATTGAAGATATCGTAGAAGAAAAAGCCAACTTTAAACAATGGGG
>JAEWXD010000003.1 GCA_023396045.1 Bacillota bacterium
AGAAGAAAGGACAAAGAAAATGAAAAACATAGAAGAAAAAATCTTGATGGCAGATGAAGAAATCAAGCAGTTACAAAATAAAAGAAAAAAGCTAATCAGTCAGCAGAAACAGGAAGAACGAAAGAAAAGAGATAGACGCCTTTATGAAAAAGGAGCAGTCTTTGAAAGTATCTTTACTGAAAGCAAGGACTTTAGCAAAGATGAATTCTATCAGCTAATCACATTCCCCAACATCAAAGAAGAAGTCAATCAAAAAATCCTAAAAATCATAGAGAAGCGAGAACAAAGTGAAAATCAAAATACAGAAACACAAGAGGAAGAAATGGAAACAGAGGAATAATCCCTTGTTTACAAGAGCGCACTTATACACCCTAAAGGGTGTGTGCGTTCTCCGAAGGCTCTTAGCAGAGGGCATATCAGCTAACGCTGATACAGGGGAGCTACACTCCCCTACGGAAATACATTTCCTATCCCTTGTGTACTTCCCAAAAGAAATCGGATAAAAGCTATCCGATTTTTTTATTAAGTATGCTATAATAAATATAAATATATTTCTTAAACGAGGTAAGATTATGTATGTTGCTATCGTTCTATTGTTTTTAGTAAGCGCAATTGCATTTGCTCTTGCATTCCTTTTATATAGCAAGCAAAAAATAAGTTTGCTGCACGCCTATCATATGCACCATATAAAGCAAGAAGATATTCCTGCCTATTGTAAGCATATGGGGATGGGCTTTTGTGTGATGGGAGCAGGTGCTTTATTGAGCGCCATACTTTGTATTGCATTGCAAAATATGCAGGGTATGTTTTTGTTTTTTATTGCCCTTGCCGTGAGTATAATGCTATTTATCCACGCACAAAAATGTTTTCAACACAAATAAAACAAACATACAGCTTTTTTATATTTTGTAATGAACAATAGGTAATTATTAAAATTTTATAGTAAATATGCTGTAAATCTTGACAATTATCCTATTTCCCTTATACTATAAGTATAAAAAACAGAAAGGAACAGTGTGCACTAATGACGAACAGATAATCTTTTTGCAAAAAAATATTTGCCCGTAAGGGTTTGTTTTGCATGAGGATTATCTATGAGTACAAGGGCACCATTGCTTTTTGTTTTCTTTGTTTATAATCCTTCTTGCAAAAGGAGGTTTTTTTATGTTACGAAAAGAATTATTACATGTACAACAGCTATCCATGGCTTTTGGCACAAGAGAATTATTCCATATAAACAAGTTCATCATGTTTGAAGGCGATAAGATAGGTTTGGTGGGGCTAAATGGCGCAGGAAAATCCACACTGCTTCGTTTGATTGCAGGGGAGCTTACAGCAGATGAAGGCATTATCAAACGGTACTGCACACCAAAGTATTTTTCACAGTTGTCCGGCGAACACACAAGCACCGATGCCAACACAAAGGAACTGTCCTTGTTTGGTGTGCAGGCGTTGGTACATCAAAATATCATCAGTGGTGGTGAGAATACAAGGCTTAGGTTGGCAGAACTGTTTAGTGGAGATACTGCTTTGCTGCTGCTGGATGAACCCACATCTCATTTAGACAAAGAAGGCTTTGCTTATATAGACCAACGCTTGTCCACCATAGATAGCTTTATTCTGGTAAGCCACGACAGAATATTGTTAGATAAGCATTGCAATATTATCATAGAGATAGCCAATGGTGAGCTGCAAAGCTATGAGGGTAACTATACTTCTTATCTTGCACAGAAAGCGCAAGCTATAGAACGTGCGCAGTTTGAGTATGAACAATATACAGAGGAAGTAAAGCGCCTTACCCTTGCGTATCGTCAAGTGAAAGAAAAAGCAAAAAAATTAGACAAAAAGCCAAAAAATATCACAAACAGCGAAGCGAAAGCAAGAGAGTTTGGGGCTCGTATACGCAGCCCACAGGGCAAAGCCAAAAGCATGGAAAAGAGTGCACAAAGTATCCAATCCCGAATAGAGCATTTGGAAGTGAAAGAAAAGCCGCGAGCCATCCCTCAAATTCGCCCCGTATTTGCATTGACCGATCCCCCTAAAAATCCCATTATCATGGAGGCAGAGAATTTCTCCTTTGCCTACCCCAATGGAAAAGAAGTGTTCAAAAATGCAACATTCAGGCTACTGCGCAATTCTCGTACGGTACTGCTTGGCGCAAATGGTGCGGGTAAAACCACGCTTATCCGTTTAATATTGGCTGGCGAGGTGGTGCGTGTCGTACCCAAAGCCAAAATAGGTTACTTAAAGCAAGATTTATCCGACTTAAAGCTACATAAAACAGTGTTAGAGAATGCCTTAGAAAACAGTATCCAATCCGAAAGCGTAGTGCGAACCATTTTGGCAAGGTTGCTATTTTCAGCCCAAGATATTCAAAAACCGGTTTCCGTGCTTTCGGGTGGCGAGCGTGTTCGCTTGGCTTGTGCAAGAATTTTTGTAAGCAACGCCAATGTATTGATATTAGATGAGCCAACCAACTTTTTGGATATTCCGTCCATAGAGGCCATACAATCTTTACTTGCAGAGTACGAGGGCACAATGATTTTCACTTCCCACGACTCCACCTTTGTAAAAGCCATTGCCACGCATGCGTTGGAATTGCGTGATAAGCAAATTTTACCTATAGAAATAGATACAATAGAAGCATTGTAAAGCATACAAAAAGGCGACGGTTTATTCCGTCGCCTTTAGATAATGAAAATGATATATCAAAACTAAACATAAAATTTTGTACTTTCTTTTGTGCCTGATTTTCAAGCACAAAAAATATTTGCAGCCGATTAGAAGCTGTTTCCATACAGAAATGGTTTATTCTTTATTAGCGCTATAGGCCTTGCACTTATGTGCTTGGCACATACGTACATAGGCTTGCTTATGGTTCTCTGTTTCTTCATAAAATTCCTGTATCATGGTGCAAGCAAACTGCGGGCAGCTACCACAACAATCCACATTGCGTTCGTTGCAGCATTTTACAATGGGGCAGAGGGTTTCCTCTGCCCAAATGGTTGCCTTGCAAGTGGGGCAAACCAAGGTTTTATAGTCTATACAGTCTGGGCAATAGCAACCACAAAAGGCAGTCATCTGGTTCATAAGGTTCTCTGTTTAATGTGTTTTTCCGGTAATATAAATTCCAAAGCCGGCGGTTATCAGCAGTAGGGGGGCAAGCCGTACAAACAGCCATTCGGCAATATGCAGACTAACGCCCATGTAGGCTGTTTCGGCTTTGCTGTAATCCCAAGCAAAATAGGGGCTGGGGAATAGCAACAGTAGTAAGCACACACAAAGCAACAGTAAAAACAGTGCAATACAAAAATAGTGCCATGTTTTTCTTTGGTGTTTTTTTCTTTGTGCCAGTGTAGCGTTGATTCGCTCCAGCTTTTCACTCAGTAAAGCAATGGTATCGGGGGATTCTTCTTGCAGTGTTTCGCCAAGCAAAGTGCTTACGGGGCTTTGTAAAATATTGGCTAAGCAAAGAAGCATTTCAGCGTCGGGTACAGAGAGCCCATTTTCCCATTTGGAAATGGTTTGTCTTACCACATGGCATTGTTCTGCCAGCTCCTCTTGGCTAAGCCCGTGGGCTAATCGCAGTTTTTTAATGTTTTCATTTAGCATAGTTTATACCTCCTTATACTGGTATTGTATAAGCGCCGGCCCGTTGCTGCAAGCAACGCAAATGCACATAGAAAGAGAAGCGTGTTACCTTTTTACGAATACCTTCATACCCCATTCATCCATGCCGCATTCTACAAAACCCAAGCGCTTCCAAAAGCGTATGGAGGCAGGCTTTGTGCTGTTGAGTGCATAATAGCGTGCGCCATCCTTGCCTGTATATTGCATGAGTGCCATAAAGCATTGCATGCCCTTGCCCTTGTTGCGATAGGGCGCAAATATCCAATAATCCAATATAAAGCATTTGCCGTCTTCGCTTTGGTAGGTGGTGTATTGGCAAGCCCCTATACGCACACCATTCTCTACAAAATAGAGCATGTGGTGCTTGTCCGTTTCTCTTTGCATGTGGGCTTCCAGTATATCTCTATACTCTCTGCCTGCAAAATATGCCAATTCTTCTGCGTCGCATATGATTTCGTCTTGTGTAAGGTATTGCAAATGCAAAGCCCAAAAAGCTTGTACATCACAAAGCGCAATTTCTTGCAGTTCTATCATTTGTGTTCCCTTTCCAGCTGCAGCAAGGCTTGCTTGATTTCCAATCCTCCTGCATAGCCCACCAGTTTGCCATTTGCACCTATTACTCTATGGCAAGGCACAATGATGGAAATAGGGTTTTGGTTATTGGCATGGCCAACGGCACGGCAAGCGAGCGGCTTGCCTATGGCTTGGGCAATCTCTTTATAACTTCTGGTTTCGCCATAGGGAATGGCTTGCAAGGCAGTCCATACTTTTTGCTGAAATTCCGTACCTTGTAAAGCAATAGGCACGTTAAAATGCTTGCGCTTGCCTTGCAAATATTCGCTTAATTGTGTAAAAACCCTGTCGCTAAATGCAGATCTTTTCCCTTCGGTGGTTTGTGCTGCACAATAATCTACACCAAAGAGAACATTTTCTTTGTAGCAGATTTGTATACAACCCAAGGGGCTTTGGTAGCAGGCAATTTGTTTCATAGGCACACTCCTTCTTTCTATTGTAGCATAAACAGGAACAATGTGTACTTTATTCTCGTTCTATCTATGTGTTATAATATATTTAGGAGGGCATTATGAAAAGAATATTATCATTATTGTTATTATTGGTGCTTAGCACAAGCATTGTGTGTGCAAGTGCAAACGAATATGCAGAATTAAAACCCATACCCCATAGGTATCGCGGCGAGGCATTGCGTGATAGATTGATTACCATTGCCAACAGCCAAATAGATTATGTGCAAGCCTATAACGGTTCCACCATTTATCACCATATTATGTACCCTAATTTACAACGTACCGACTATAAGTACGATGTACCTTGGAATACACTTTTCTTTGCATGGGTGTTTAAAACAGCCGGTATTTATACCCCTACCTTTGATAAATACCTTGCGTATAGCAAAAATACCTTGCGTAACCGTTTTATTTGTGCCGGCAACACCGAGGGCGAACTGGCCTATGCCTATTTTGACCCCGGTTATATTTACGATGCACAGCCTGGCGACATTGTGTTTTTAGACCGTTTCCGTAGAGAAAAGGATGACTATAACAACCTTTTAAATCAAAAAAAGATCAGCCAAATTGCCCTGATTACTGCCAAAACCAACGGCGCAATCACGGTTGTTTCTCCCTATTTTCAAAAAAAGGTTTGGACAGGCAACCTCAACACCAAACAAAATTTGCACAACCCCTATAAAATCATGGGCTTTGGCGTGTTGGATGCCAAACCGAGCAAAGAAACTGTAAACGATCTCCCCATGCCCCTTATTGCTTATGAAAAAGAAACGGGCAGGCAAATGATTGTGTACTACATTTACCAAGACGGCACGGCCCTTACCAGTAATGGCGAGCGCAACATTGCCGATTTCTTGCTTGCAACCAAGCCTGTGGATACCAAAATGAGCCGTAAAATGCGTTTTAAACTATATCCCACTGCCCAAAGCAAAGAAAGCTTTGGCATATTGCCGGATATGACGGAAATGAAAATTTTAGGCACAGAAAACGGCAGAACACAAATTGTATTGCCATGGAATTTAAAAGACGGCAAAGCAGAATTCCCCATTTACACTGTTGCTTGGGTAGAAGGTTTAGAATAGAAGGCTTAGAATAAAGGGCTTTGTATAGCACATTTACAACTTGATAGCGCAGGAGGTTAGCATGAATGCAGATTTTCATTGCCATAGCACTTATTCAGACGGATCTTGCACAGTAAGGGAAATTATTTCTTTTGCAAAGCAACAAGGCTTACACGCCTTGGCGCTTACGGATCACGACACTACCGCAGGCTACTTAAAAATCAAAGCCTTGGCAGGCAATATAGAAATTGTGCCGGCGATGGAGATTACGACCTGCGACCATGCAAGCAATACAGGCATACACATTTTATGTTACTACCCTCATAGTAAAGCCTTGGAAATAGGGCGCAAAACAGTGCAAAATCGCCAACAAGCAAAAGTGAATTGTATACAAAAGCTAAGCGAAAAATATCCTATCACGGTGGATTATGTTACCGGCTTGCAAGGCGAAAGCGTGTGTATACACCAACCCCATATTCTAAAAGCGTTGTGCCAAATGGGCTACTGCGCCATGGGCGATAAAGCCTTTAAAGATTCTATTTTCAAAAATGCAATGTACTTAGAAAATTATGCGCTTCCCAACACTTGGGATGTTTGCAAGTGCATTGCAGAAGAAGGGGGTATAGCTGTTATGGCACACCCCGGTGAAAACAATGCCATACCTGTGGCTTGGAAATTAGCCCGGGCAGGCTTATTGCATGGTTTAGAATGTTACCACCCACGCAATAGTGAGCAAGTAAAACAAGATGCCTTGCAAATTTGTGCGCAATATAAGCTGCTGGCCACCGGTGGTACAGACTTTCATGGTGCGTATGGTTCTAACCCCAACCCTTTAGGCACCTACCTTTGCCCGGAAGCAAGTGCCAACAGTATACTTGCCTATCAAAAATAAGCATAAAATAACTCAGATTGTAGACAACCCCCTAAAAAGGGTTTGTCTATTTTATTTAGAAGAAAAAGAGAACAATGAGAAATAACAAAAATATATATAATTGAATAGAATTATCATTTGGAAAGAGCCTTCATGCGATATTCTTCATGTTTTGGGCAGCACAAATGAGCCATATATACTGTTCGTTTTACGCCTTTATACACTGTGTATCTATACCTATGGATTGCTTTGCATCGGCAAAGCTTCTTTTTGTTGTCTCTTTTTTCTATTCTATTATTCTTTCTATATTAAAAAAACCGTTCACTGCTTTGTAAACGGTTTGCGCTCCTTCAGAGCTTTTTTATTGTTTGTTTTCTGATAATTGTTTTGCAGCATTTACAAGGGCATAGGTTCTATCTACACGTTCCGCATTTTCTACAATTACAATATTGGGCTTGTATGTTTCCATAATCGTTTCAATATCTTTAATATGGTCGCCCCAAATGATGAGCACTTCATAAAAGCTTTCTGCCAAGTCGTCTATTAAATAATTGTTAAAGTAACTATCACCTAAAATGAGTAGCCTTGTTTTATTGTTTACAGTAGTATTGGTATGAAAGCTGTGGCTGGGGTCTGGCAAAAAGGTTAATTTTTCATTTGTCAGTTTAGCTTTTGGGTTTTTAATAGCAAATTCTTCCAACCAATCTTCTTCATGTATGCCACCAAAAAGTGTTTTGCCTTGGTCGGTAATGGTAATGTTGTAATCCTCTTCCTGCAACACATGAAAGCGGTTGTTAAAATCTTTGTTTAACTGCGCCATCAACACCTTGTAGGCAATATAGCCACCGCGAGGGGACCAGTGCGTTGGGTCGCCCCAAACGCTATAGGTAGGGTAGTTGGCTTTTTCTGCCAAAAGCTCTGCTTTTGGGGAAATAAGGGTTACATCGGTATTTTTTACGATAAAATCGTTAAAGGCATCTGTTTTGGAGATACCCGTTTTTTGTAAAACACTGATAGGAAATTGTTCCGGGTAAATGGAATGCTTATCCCAAGCTTGATAGTAGTAAAATGCAGCACCCTTGCTTCTTATATAATCTGCCAATATCTGTATGCTATCGGCAATTTCTTGCAGTTTGGTTTCGGAATACAGGTTTTTGCGTTGGTAGTCTTTTAGAATTTCCGGGGTAGCATAGTTTAGCTCGCCTTTTGGCCCCAGGTACATGTTGGAATTGTTGGCAAGTACTCCAAAGCCATGGTATTGTATTTTGGCATTTTGTACCACCAGGCTATCACGAAAACCAATGTTATCATTTACCCAGTTTTCAAAATCTGCTGTGAAATTTTTGTTCCACTCTTTATTTTCATTCCATAATTTGGCTTGTGCTGCCAAATACCTGTTTTCAGATTCGGATATTTTTCGGTTCTCTAAATTGGTAAACAGCATGGGCACAAATAATAATAGAAGAAAAATAGCAACAAATATGATTTTTGAAATTTTTTGAAACATATTTCCCTCCTAAAATTGAAAATAAATAAATGGGTTGTAAGTACCGGAAACAATGCGTAACATGGCTGCATAGAATATACATAGCAATGCTGTGTATTTCAGTATAACAAACAGCTTTTCAGGTAAATGTGCTTTTAGCAAGCCGGCGAATTTGGCAGGTAGGCAAGAGGCGAAGAAAATCCCTGCAAGCAGGATACACAAAGTCCATCTATCTAAATACCAGAATAGAGTAAAACCCATATGTTCCGGGTTTATCAGGTTAAACATGCTCAAAATATAAATCAAAGCCCATTTGATGCTGGGTGCTCTAAACAACACCCAACCAAAGTGAACCACTACAAGCGTATATAGGCTCATGAGCATGGACTTTGTTTTGGAGCTTGGTGCGCTTGGTTTAGAACCCTTGCGCAAAAAGCGTTCTATCAAAATAAAAAATCCATGATATAGACCCCATGCAATAAATTGCCAATTCGCGCCATGCCAAATTCCGGTAAGCAAAAATACAATGCCCAGGTTGCGGTAGGTGTGCTTACGATTGCCACCCAGGGGAATGTATACATAATCTCTAAACCAGGTAGAAAGAGAAATATGCCATCTGCGCCAAAACTCGGTAATGCTTTTTGCAATGTAGGGTAAGTTGAAGTTTTCTATGAAGTGGAAGCCAAACATTCTGCCAAGGCCGATGGCCATATCGCTATAACCGGAAAAATCAAAGTAAATTTGTAAGCTATAGGCTATGCTGCCAAGCCAAGCAATGCTCCAAGAGTTGCCGGCAGGGCCGTTGCTCCAAATGGCGTCTACCGTAACGGCCATGGTGTTGGCAATAACGGCTTTCTTGGCAAGGCCTATAATAAAGCGCTCTATACCACTGCTAAAATCTTCTAAAGTAACGGTTCTGTTGTTAATTTCTTCGGCAACGTCTTTATAGCGCACAATAGGGCCGGCAATCAGCTGGGGGAATAGTACAATATACAGCCCCATCATAAAAATATTTTTCTGTACAGGCACATCTTCTCTATATACGTCTACTACATAGCTCATACCTTGGAAGGTAAAAAAGCTAATACCTATGGGCAATATAATGTTATACAGCGAAATATTAAGCCCTGTAAGCCTGTTTAGACTTTGTATGGTAAAATCAAAATATTTAAAATAAAACAGCACCAATAAATTAAGGGCTACTGTGCACGCCAAAATAAGTTTTTTATGTTTTTCAAAATGAGTGAGCAGCATCGCTCCACAGTAGTTAATCACAATGTTGAGTACAATAATCCATACATAATGGGGTTGAGACCACGCAAAAAACAACAGGCTTACCAAGAGCAGCCAATAGTTTTTAATTTTGCCTAATATATAATAGCCAAGCAAGGTGCAGGGCAAAAATACAAATAAAAATAAAGTGGAACTAAATACCATGTTTTCTCCTAACGTAAATGTAACATACAAAATATAGTATAGCATAAAACACTGCATATTTGCTAAAAATAGAATTGTAAACTAAAATAATAATTGTGGTTTACAAATTGTTTTAAAGCGCGTATACTGGCATGGAGGTGAAACCATGCAAATAAGTGAAATGATTTTAGAACAGTTAATAAGTGCCAACGGCTTTGTGTCTGGGCAAGCCCTTGCCAAATATACACAAATCAGCCGTATGGCGGTTTGGAAGCATATACAAGCCTTGCAAGCGCAGGGCTACCATATAGAAGCAGAACATGGCAAAGGCTACATACTATACTGTGATAAAGATGTACTTTCTCAAAGCTGTTTGCAAGCAGAAAGCCGTGGCAAGTATCAATTTACGGTAAAGCCAAGCAGCCCTTCTACGAATGAAGAATTGCGTGCCATGGCAAATGAATGTAAGGAAGGCACGATTTTGCTTGCAAATATGCAAAGCAAGGGCAAAGGCCGTATGGGCAGAAGCTTTTTTTCACCGGGGGATAGTGGCATTTATATGAGCATTTTGCTCAAACCACAAATGGAAGCAAGCTGTGCCTCAAGCCTTACTGCCCTCTGTGCCGTGGCAGTGAGCGAAGCCGGTGCCCAGGTGCTGGGTGTAGAAACGCAGATCAAATGGGTGAATGACCTGTATTACCAATACAAAAAAGTTTGTGGCATATTGTGCGAGGCAAGCTACAATATGGAAAACGCAAGCCTTGATTATGTGGTGGTGGGTATAGGCATCAACCTATATGCACCCAAGGAAAATTTTCCTGCAGAATTGCAAAGCATTGCAGGGGCATTGCGCACAGAACAAGTATTGGGCCTAAAAAATAAGCTTGTACTTGCCATTGCCAATGCATTTTTTGCAGAATATGAAAATTTTCATAATAGTGATTTTCAAGCACGATATAAAGCGCGATGTTTTGTGTTAGGCAGGGATATTACGGTGCATAAGGCAGGGCAGGCAATGCTTGCCAAAGCCTTGGATATCAATGAACAATGTGCCTTGCTGGTAGAGTACAGCAATGGTATGCAAGAATTTTTAAATGCAGGGGAGATAAGCATTCGTCTATGAAAACTTTACATATGGCTCAAATAGCCTTGGCAGCAGCTTCTATCAGTATTTGCGCTTGGATCAGCATTCCTTCGGTTGTACCCTTTACTTTGCAAAGTTTTGCAATATTTTTTATTTTGCTTTTGCTTGGGGGCAAAAAAGGCACGATGGCAGTGGCACTTTATCTATTGCTTGGTGCTGTGGGTTTGCCTGTATTTGCCGGCTTTAAAGGAGGCATTTCTGCACTCTTTGGTATTACCGGCGGCTATATTTGGGGATTTTTGCTGATGGCTTTGTTGTATTGGGTTACAGAAAAATATTCGTGTTTTTCTGTGCTTCGCTTAGGGATCGGCCTTATGCTCTTATATGCTTTCGGTTCTGCGTGGTTTATGTTGTTATATACGCAAAGCAAAGGCGCTATCAGTATTATGGCGGTACTTTCTTTAACCGTGTTCCCTTTTGTAATACCCGATTTGCTTAAGCTGTTCTTAGCGTGGATGGTTTCTAAACGCGTGCAAAAGGCTTTAAACAGATATTTATAAAACATTTGTATTTTGCTTTTTATTGGCGGTAAAATATTGCCCATGCAGTATTTTTAAATATTATAAACGTCTACATTTACCAATAAATAAATGAATAATGTTGTTTTTAACGATAACAAGAATGCATTCCATAAGCCGAAGTATTGCATACTATTCCCATTGTTCAATAAAACGGCATAAAATACACGGAAATCTATGCAAAGGGCATAGATTTTTTGCTTTTTATACCAAAAACACAAACGTTAATATCAATTTATATAAAAAAACACATATTTTTTGCAGAAAAGTATTGCAATCTGTAAAAATATATGTATAATAATTACATAAACAAGAAAATTGTTCGTGTTTATTAGATTTGAACAAAAGTTCGTAAAACATTTGGAGGAAGATACCTATGTTTAAAAAAGTATTGGCACTTTGCTTTGCATTGATGTTGGCAGTAAGCACTCTTGCCTTGGCAGACTTTGCACCCATCGCAAAAGAAGATTTGAAAATCGGCTTTATTTTTATTGGCGATGTAACCGATGGCGGCTATAACACAGCCCACTACAACGGTTTAATAAAAGCCATTGAAGCCGTTGGTGTAACAGAAGCACAAGTATTAAGTAAAACCAACGTTCCGGAGGACGCATCTGTAGAAGCGGCAGCTCGTGAACTCATTGAAGCCGGTTGCCAGGTAGTATTCGGCAATAGCTATGGTTACCAAAACTTTTTTGAAGAATTGGCAGAAGAATTCCCGGAAACCATTTTCTTACACGTTTCCGGCACCAAAAGCAACGATGTAAACTTCAGCAACTACTATGCAACCTTGTTTGAAGGCAGATACCTCACCGGTATTGCTGCCGGCTTGAAAACCAAAACAAATAAATTGGGTTTTGTTGGCGCGCAAGACAATGCAGAAGTAAACGGTGGTATCAACGCTTTCTACTTAGGTGCAAAAAGCGTAAACCCAAATGTAGAGGTGATTGTAAAATATACAAACAGCTGGTACGATCCAACCTTGGAACGCCAAACGGCAGAAGCCTTGATTGCCGCCGGTTGTGATGTTATTGCCCAGCATTGCGATACAAGCAACCCGCAAGTAGCAGCCCAAGAAAACGGTGTATTCGGTTGCGGTACCGGTACAGATATGACAGAAGCAGCGCCGGACGCGCATTTAACCGCCATGGTATTCCATTGGGAAAACGCCATTACCCCTTACCTGCAACAAATCATTGACGGCACCTTTAAGCCGGAAAATAAACTCTATGGTTTGGCAGATGGCACTGTAGACATCTCACCGTTGAGCAAAAACGTTGCAGAAGGTACAGAAGAAGCCATTGCCAAAGCCAAAGAAGGGATAGTAAACGGCACATTGGATATGTTTGCAGGCCCTCTGAACGATAACAAAGGCAATGTATTGGTTAAAGAAGGCGAAAGCCTCAGCCGTGCACAAGTTGCTTTTGAAATAGTGCAACTCTTGGAAGGCATCAAAGTAGAATAATAATCTCCCTTCATAAAAACAAAGGCTCCTGCTCTATGGCAGGAGTTTTTAAATAAAACAGAAATAATTGCATACATTTTATATATAATCATGTATCATAGATTTATGTATAATATGTTAGAATGTAATGAAAATATAGTGTTGGCAAATTATATTTTATCTACAATATATGTTGTTTTTTCATTTGCAGCTTTATTATTTTAAAGCTTAAAAAGGAACAAGTGCGAAGTTTTCTTATATCATAGGTATTATTTATTCTTTTGTTCGGAATAGTATTATTGAGAGAGAAAACTGAGAATTTGCTGAGGTGAAAAAGTGGAAGTAAAATTTTACGATAGTATCACAGATGAATTGTTGAAATTTGCAGTTATTATTTCTAAATATAATGGCAAGTGGGTATTTTGTAAGCATAAGGAACGAGATACTTTTGAGGTGCCGGGAGGTCGTAGAGAAGCAAATGAGAGCATTGACGAAACAGCAAGACGAGAATTGCTTGAAGAAACAGGAGCAACAAAATTCGTAATAAGACCTATTTGTGTTTATTCTGTTACAGGTAAATCCGGAGTTGATGATTCGTGTGAAGAATCTTTTGGAATGCTATATTTTGCAGATATTACAGCGTTTGAGGAAGATTTACATAGTGAGATCGAGAAGATCGTTCTACTTGATGAACTTCCCACAGAATGGACTTATCCATTCATTCAACCTTTATTGATTGAAGAATATGAGAGAAGATTATAAATTCCGATTTATCCAAGCAAAACAATTTAATACAAGCTATAACATAGTATTTTACGAAACAGTAAATCAAATTGATTTGCTGTTTTTTTTATTGCTCAAAACTTGAAAGAAGAAACAAGAAAAATGAAAACCATAAATGAAAATATTAACGGCAGAAAAAAGTTAAAACCTGTATAGAGAAATTACAGGAACGCTCAAAAGAATTGAAACAGGGCAAGAATAAAGATTTTCAACCTTAGAAAAAAGGAAAGTATACTTGACATTTTTGATGGTAATGATTACACTAAATGTAAAGTTAACTTGTCGTTTTGTAGGAGGTGGTGTAATGTGAAGAACAGACTTGAGGAAATAAGAAAAGAAAAAGGCATAACGCAAGAAGAATTGGCCTCTGTTCTTGAAGTTTCAAGGCAAACAATTGGTTCTTTAGAAAACGGTAGATATAATCCTTCCATTATTTTGGCTTTTAAAATTGCTAAGTATTTTTGTTTAACCGTTGAAGATATTTTTATTTATGAGGAGGAATAAGATGAAAAATAAAATGGAACATGAAATGAAGATTGGTAAAAAAGCAGGTATTTTATGTATTTGTATCGGTGTGTTATTTGCTTTGCTTGGCGTAATACTATTTGCTAAGAAAGATGTTTTACGGATATTTCCAAGAATGGATATTGCGTGGATTGGATTTTCTGTTGTTGCTTTTATTCTATGTGTTAGTGGGATATATATATTTTTAATTTCCGGAAATAAGCAAGAATGGATAAATGAAACAGATGAAAGAGAGTTGCTGATTACTGCTAAGGCCTGTATGGTAGGATATTTTGTTCAAACAGTTTTACTGGGAATCGTTTTTTTCCTATTAACTTTTATGGGCTATTTAAATAAAGCTTCAGGATTTTCTATGCTCGGGGTCATTTTGATAAGCGGTATTGTGTCATGGATTTATGATTTATATTTACGAAAAGTAGAATAGACAATAAAAAATAATATTTTTTTAGAAAACAGTAAATTGAAGGTTTACTGTTTTTAATTGTCTAAAAGTGGAAAAGGAGCCACTTGGAAGAAGAAAAAAGAGAAATAAAAGCACCGCCAATAATATGGATATCGGAAAGGTAAAAGACACTGTAAATTTACATTTCAAGCAGGGAACATGTGAAACATACAAAGATAAAATACTAAAGTTAATCAAAAGAGAAACAGAAAAGATATAATGTTAACAAAGAAATTTTGTTTATGTCCTTAACAAATCTTTCTAAAATGTATCCCATAATCACAGCGGTAAGGCAATCTTTTTTCATAAAAATATACCTCCTTTTATTTATTCATATTGTGTTTTTTTAGAGGGGGCATTGTAAATTCTAAAATGCCGGTTGTGGCAGGCGGGGTATAAGGCTTTTAAAAAAGAAAATTATTTTGTTTTATTTGTGTATGCATTTTAAGTATTCATGCACAAAATGCCTTATACAATCCCACTTTTTACAACGCAAATCATTTTTTAAAAATTTATTACCATTTGTTTCAAATGCAAAGACCGCTCTGTTCAGAGAATGAATTTTAGCGCTTTAAATTTAGTCTTTAATAAAATATAACTCAAAATAAAATTGCGTTTTAAAAAATGCCGTAATATGGTTTTTATGGACTTTATAAGCAGCTTTTAATGATAAACATGTAAGGTTGAGCATTAAAAAATTTTTATTAAGATATTTTATAAAAAATGTTGAATTTATTATTGCTTTTGTTATAATAACAATGGGTTATTCTATGAAAAAATAGTTTCTTTTCAATATATAAAAAAGTGGAGGGTTTATGAAAAAACTTTTAGTTGCATTTTTATGTGTAGTTTTATTGTTGGGCTTGCTGCAAGCGCCAAGCATGGCTGCCTCTGTAGGTGCGGTTGTAAATACAGAAGCGGAGCTGGAAGCAAAGCTTGCAGATACAAGCATTAGCGAAATTACCATTGGCAGCAGTTTTTCTATTACAAAAGCGCATAGCATTCAGCGCCCATTGAGTATTGTAGGTGGTAATAATACGCTTACATTAGCTACAAGCTTTGCTGACGAAAATATGTTCAACATCACAAGTGCTGTAAAAATCAGCCAATTGAATTTTAACGGCAATCATAAGGGCAGAATTTTTAAGCTTAGCGGAACCGGCTTTTCTTTGCAAAACGCTGTTATTGAAAATGCAAGCACCAACACTTTTGCTAAAAAAATAGGCGCAGACGGTGTAAACAGGCAAGTGTATTCCGGTGGTGCCATTTATGCAGACCATGCAACCTTTACCTTAGAAGATGTTGTTTTTGAATCTAACTATGCACACCATAATACACCGGCACCGGAAAACCCCGGCGACCTTGCTATTGCTGCACATGGTGGTGCTGTTTATTCTGCAAGTTCACATATTACGATTATTGGCGGTGCATTTAAAAACAATTATTCCGGCGCTACTTCAAGTAGTACAGGTGCAAATGGTGAAGGTGGTGCCATTAAGTTAGAAGGCGGTTCTACTTTAACCATCAATGCACAAAACGATAGCAAGCGCACTATATTTGAAGGCAACCACAACTTTAGAACAGAGGCAAATGTAGGCGGCTTTCAGGGTGGCGCTATTGAAGCAACCAACTCTACTGTAAATATTAATCGTACAGATTTTCTTGTATATGGTGGTTTTGATACCGGTGGTGCCATTAAATTTGAAGGTTCAGGCAATAAAAATAAGTTTAACGAAATTAACAATTCTACTTTTACATTGGTAGGGGGCAAATTACCTACCGTTCCTGTAAGCTCTGCTTACTTTGGTACTTCCGGCGGTGCCATTATGAGTGAAAACTCCTTTGTAAATGTTCATAATTCAGAATTTACAATGAAAAACAGTGGCGCTTACCCAAAGGTTACTTATGCCGGCGGCCATATAGATGTGGTTGGCGCCGGTGAATTCCATATAGATAAAACCAATTTCACCGGCAATGGCGCCGGTTGGAACCAAGGTGCTGTTTTGAACTCTGCCAAGTATGGTGGTGCTATCGCCTTTGAAAATGGTGCAAGTGCAATATCTACTATTAAAAACTCCACATTTAAAAACTTCACTGTGGACCATACCGGTGGCGTTATTTCTGTTGGCCATAGAGAGGGTATAAGTACCGGTCTTGGTGGAACCACTGTAAATTTAACCTTAGAAAACACTACATTAAGTGGTGGCAGAGCATATACATGGGATGGCTCTGCCGGCGCAGGTATGTATATTGCCCAAGGCGCAAACGTGGTTATTCATGGTGGCAATATAAATGATATGCAGGCCAACTACGGTTCCGCCATTTACAATATGGGTAATCTTACCTTGGATAATAAAGCGGTTATTCAAAATAACAATACCACTCATATGGCAGCCGGTATTTATAACAACGGCTACTTGAATGTACACAGTGCTAAGCTGTTAAACAATGCCAAAACAACAGACTCCTTTTTTGCAGGCGGTAATCATGCATTTTCTACCGGTGAACATAGCGGTGGCACTATTTATGCTTATAAAGATGTAATTATTGGTGCAGAAGCAGAATTCAGCACCGACGCAAGAAATGATGTGCGTGTAATCAACGGCAAGTCTACCGTTATATTAAGCGGCGCACGTACAAAGCAAGTAAATGTATCTATTTCTGAAGTAGAGAGCGCAGGCGGCACCGGTGTTTATAACAAAGGTTTTGATGAACCGGCCCATAGGCATGTTGGCTATCAGGTGGCAAGAGGCTTGCAGGCAGGCGACCTCACAGCCGCCTATAAACCGGGGCCAACAAGTTACGTAGCTACCCCGGAGGACGCAAAAAACCTGCACTATGTAAGCAACACCGTGGAAGCTGCTAAAATTGCCGCATTTGCAGACCATACCGGCACAGGCCTTTGGGACTATGTGTTTAGTCCGGAAAATAAAACCGTTGTGCTTGGGCAAAGAGCCAAAATGGTATACCATAGCAACCATGCAGATGCTACTTTTGAATCTGCCGAAGCCGATACAGACCCAACCGGCCTTAAAATAGACCAAGTTTATACATTTTATGCTTCCGGTAACAATCAAAATCCAAGGGTATCTGTAAATAATATCCCTAAATCGGATTTGTCGCCTATTGAAACCAAACCGGCATTGGCTTCCTTTATATTTAAAGATTGGTATATACCTGCCCTTAAAGGCTTGCCGCGTTATGCAATAGATGCAACCCCTGCCGATACCGAAAAATATGATTTTGTTACAAAAAACACCTTTACCAACACATGGCATGGCGCTGCGCCTACCGGTGAAGTAACGGATATTTTAGACTTTGCCAGCCGTAATACTTTGCATACCTATGCTATGTATGAAAGAGAGCTTATCAGTATAGAAGTTACCAAAGCCTGGGTGGGTACGCCAAAAGCATCTGCCGGCTTTAAAATCTATGCAGATAACACAGAACTTACAGACAAAGCGCTTACCCTTACAGCACCGGAATGGAAGGGCACAGTAACCGGCCTATATAAGCTGGATACAACCGGTAAAGAAATTGAATATAATGTAGAAGAAACTGCCATTGATGGTTTTACTTCAAGTGTTAATAAAACCAAAGAAGGCAATGTGCTAAAATTTGCATTCACCAATACCATTGGTGGTACTGTAGATATTAAAGTAAGCAAGGTATGGCATGGACCTAAAGCCACCGCTACCTTTCAAGTGCTGGCAAGCGGAACACCCGAAGCTGTTGCAGAAGTAACGTTAAGCGCAGAACCGTGGGAACATACTTTTACCTTACCGAAGTATAATGCCACAGGCAACGAAATTGCCTACGACATTGTAGAAAATGCAATTGAAAATTATACAAGCGAAAAAACAGGCAATGCAACCACAGGCTTTACCTTTACCAACACCAATACAGAAACGATAGAGGTAAACATCAGTAAAATATGGGAAGGCCCGGAAAAACCCGCCACCTTCCATATTACAGCCGATGGTAGAGAGCTTGCAGGTAAAACCGTTACGTTAAGCGCTGCCCCTTGGAAACATACTTTTACAAACTTGCCTAAGTACAACGCCAATGGCACAGCCATTGTGTATGATGTAACCGAAGATGCAATCCAGGGTTATACCACGTCCAAAACGGGCACAGCAGCAGAAGGCTTTGTATTTACAAACAAAAATACCGAAACCACCAGCGTAAAAGTAAACAAAATATGGGTAGGGCCAAGCAAGCCGGTTACTTTTATAATCACAGCAGACGATGTTGAATTACAAGATAAAACCGTTACTTTAACCCAAGCCCCTTGGGAACATACTTTTACAGGCTTGCCTAAGTTTAATGCAAATGGTGCGGCAATAGACTACAACGTAATAGAAGATCCTATTGAAAACTATACTGTACAAAGCACAGGCAATGCCACAGAAGGCTTTACCTTTACCAATACCAATACAGAAACGGTAGATGTAAAAGTAAGCAAAACATGGGTAGGGCCAAGCAAGCCGGTTACTTTTATAATCACAGCAGACGATGTTGAATTACAAGATAAAACCGTTACTTTAACCCAAGCCCCTTGGGAACATACTTTTACAGGTTTGCC
>JAEWXD010000005.1 GCA_023396045.1 Bacillota bacterium
AAATTTAACTTTTTTAAATATTTTAAGCAAGCTATTATCGGCTTCCTTTTCTACATTTGCCAAGGAATATTGGCCATGATTGTATTTTGCAAATGCTTCTGCAAAATCTTTATCAACCAGATGCACTTGGCTTTGTAACTGATGTAGAGCAGCATAATGACTGATAATTCTTTGTTTGGAAATACGCTTACTATCCAGCAGCAAATCTACCAGCATATCTTGTGGTTTATGCATTTGTTGCAAACGCAAAGCCATCATAATATTGGTAAACACCATTTTCTTTTCCACATATTCTATAACATTAGGATTGCCAAATGCTTGTGCTTGTTCCATAAGCAAGGCATAACACGCCCTATCTATCATAGCATCAATAACATAAGGTGCAATACCGGTAACAGATAGTTTTTCAAGTTCCAGCATACACACTTTAAATGCGTGAGGCAAAATACCATAGTGGTGATTTAATATGGCGTGTTTTAATTTTTGCAAAGGCACCGTGCCACAATTATATAAATAATTGGGCTCAACACCAAGTAACCTTGCCTTAAAAAGCACTTTTAAATTGTGTGCATCGTAAGGAAATAATAAAACATTGCTTAAAGTTGGAAAAGGACTGTATTTTTCTAAATATGAACAAGCGCTACTTACATATTTATCTGCAAAGATTTCATAATCGTCTTGGGTAGTGGGCATAAAGCCAGTATCTACCAGCACTTGCTTAGCAGAATCAAAGCCATCGGCCTCTATTAATCTTGCAATATCATTGCTTGAAATAGCCTTGCTTTGTTTCATTTTTATTTTTGCAGCTGCAAAAAGCACGCTACTTTGTGCCATACTCGTATCCTTTCTTGCAGCCGATTATGCACCAAAAAGCTTTGTTGCAACATCGTTTTCCAAATCGCTTTTTAAATATTCTAAAACGGTTTCCAAGCTACAGTTGATTTCAATGCCATCCTTCACCAAAATTGCACCCGTACAATCTTTTACAGTGGTTTCGCCCAAACACAATGCTTTTTTGCCTTTTGCTTGTAATGCAGCATTGATTTGTGCAAAAACCTCTTCTGTAAACCATTCTTTTGCAATTTCGCCTATATGTAGGCTTGCGCCACTAGGTGCGTTTTCTATAATGCTTGCGCACACCTTTTCGCGAATGGTGGTAATGGGTAAGTTTCTCAGTTTGGATTTTGCCAAAGCAAAAGCTTCGTTCATGAGATTTCGTTTTTCTACCAAGATTTGTTTTTTAAACTCCAGTTCACCTATGCTTTCCATTTGCTTACGCATTTGAGTAGCTTCGGCTTCTATTTGTTTTTGTAAGTCTTGGCGCATTTGTTCTACCTTGCGGTTAGAGTCCTGCTGTAATTGCTCTGCCTTTTGCTTTGCTTCGTTCAGTAATTCAGATGAAAGGTCTTTGGCATTTTCTTCTATTTTTTTTAAAATTGCTTCAGCCTTCATTGTATTCTCCTTATAGTACGATGGAGTTGATTACAAGGAAGGAAACCAATAAGGATAATACGGCGTATGTTTCTACCATTACTGTCATGGTGATACCACGACCACTCATGTCTGGATGTTCGCCAGTCATTACCATTGCACTTGCAGCAACCTTGCCTTGATAAATAGCAGAGAATAAGCCAACTAAGCCAATAGGTAGGCAACCAGCGATAAACAATAAACCTTGTTCCACTGTAACAGCAGCCATAGCGCCACCTAAAATTTGCAATTTAATTAATACGATTACAGCGATTAAGAAGCCGTAAATACCTTGTGTTGCAGGCAATAATTGAAGTACGAGTAATTTACCAGCTACTTCCGGGTTTTCGGATGCAACAGCAGAAGCTGTTTCACCGGCAGCACCTACGCCACGGCTAGAACCAATACCAGATAAACCTACTGCAATTGCTGCACCCAATAGTGCCAAAGCTTGACCGATTTCCATAAATAAAAAATCCTCCAAATTAAATATTTTCTTTTGTAATATGAATATATCTTGTTTTTTCTTCTAATGGGGCAAAAGGTCTGCCTCCATCTTCATAAAACTTGCCAAAAAATTCTATGTATTGTAAACGACAACTGTGCACGTAGGCACCCAATGCGTTAATGCCCATATTAAATACATGCGCACCCAAGAACAATACAGAACCAATAATCATGCCGATAATGCCGTTTTGGAATACCATGCCTACCAATATATTGATAACATTACCAATTACACCGGTAGCAAGACCCATACCAAACAAACGCATATAGCTTAATAAATCGCTGATCCAGCCTGTGATGTTGTATAATGCACCAAGGCCACTCAACAGCCTTGCAAAGATATTCTTTTTATCTCTGCCGGCAGTAAGTAATATAATACCTACCCCAACGAGTGCAAGTATTTTACCTATACCAGCTACACTTGGAACAATGAGCATTCCAAGACCAGAAAGTAGCAATACCCAACTCAGTTGATCAAACACGGCTGCCCATACATCGCCACGGCGTATGTTCATATAAGCGGCTGCGCCTAAGCCCACCAATAAATGTACTGCACCCAGTGCCACGCATACCATCATAACCGGCATAGGCTTATTGATAGGATCAAACACGCTGGGGAATGGTGCAAAACCAAACCACGTGTTATAGAGCGCCCCCCATAGAACTGTGAACAAGCCACCCCAAGTCATAAGTTTAAACATATTTTTTGTACTTACCTTAGGATTAAAAAGCTTTATCATAATGGGCAGTGCAATAGCCATTACTAAACCGTAACCAGCATCGGAAAGCATCATACCAAAGAAGTTGGCAAAAAATGGCATCATGATGGCAGTTGGGTCTAAGCCACTGGTTGCCGGATAAGAGAAGCCTTGCACAACTGACTCAAACGGGGTAACCAATTTTGAATTTTGCATAAGCACAGGCGGTTCTTCATCCTCTTGCGCTTCTGCAAATGCAAACTCTACTACATCGCTAATATTGGTAGCTGCTTTTTGAACATTTTCTATGGCTGATTCCGGAATCCAGCCCTGTACATAAAAACTGCTTTGTGTATTGTACAATTTTGCTTGTTGATTTTCTCTTTGTTGATCTATGCTAAGAATATCAAACAATTTTTCAAGCGCCGGGATATGACCTGCCAAATCTTGCAGTGCTTGCTTATACTCGCCTTCTTTATTTGCCAAAGCTTCTTTTTGTTGTTGCAAAGAAGCGATTTTATCTTGTACAGTACTGTTTAAAGCCAAATTGACAGGTGTAAAACCATGCTCTTTACAACGTTTTAAGCCTTCCGCATAGTCTTTATTATAAAATAACAAAGCAACATACATGGTATTAGCATCACTGGAAATCACATAGGATTCCACCATTAACTCACTTAATGAAGTTTGTAAGGTTTCCCAAGAATTTACATGGATACTGCCCAACTGAATAGTACAAGATTGCGTTTGCATATTTACCTGCACCGGAATATCTAAGGAATACCAAGGTTTAAGTTCATCTAAGCCGGCTTGAATTTTAATGGCTTCGCTGAGTAATTTACCTTGTTCTTTTTCAATATTTTCGGTTTGTTCCACATACTGCATCAATTGGTTTTGCTGTTGTAGAATGGCCTTTGCTTCGTCTTGGGTGATATAAACATCACTTGGAAACATTGGCTTTTTGGCCGTACTGCTTTTAGATAGAAAATCTATTACAAAACGCACACGCTCTATAGCAGGGTTTTGTTTTACCTCTTGCTTTTGATCCACATTTGGATTCGCATCAGTAATTTCTACACAACCCAAAGTTTGCAACATGCGCAATAGCTTAGATTTATCCTCTTTCATGGCAAGCATATGAAAGCGCTTCATTTTAATCAATGCCATGTGTAAGTACCCTTTCTACAATATAGTCTGCAGTAGATTCCAAGTGTACTCTGCAAGCTGTTATTTTTTGCATTTCCTGCTCTTGGCGAGATTGCATAACTGCCTCTAAGGTTTTGGCAAAATCTTTTTTACTTATTTCCAGCATTGCCTGCAGTGTTTGCCTGTTTTCTTGGCTTGCAGAACGCTCTTGTTCTGCAACAGCTGCTTCTACACTTTTAAGAATGTCTTTTGCGTTGGCCTTGGCATCTTGCACAATTTGATTTGCTTTTTCTTCTTGTTGTTGAATTTGTTGAAATACTTCTAAAAGCATTTTCTCACCTCTTTTTACAAAGCATATACTTTGTGATTATTTTGTGCCGAACAATCTATCGCCAGCATCGCCTAAACCCGGAATAATATAGCCATGATCGTTTAAGCGTTCATCACAAGCTGCTGCATAGATATCAACATCCGGATGATCTTCCTGTAATTTTTTAATGCCTTCCGGGCAAGCAATTAAGCATACAAAACGAATGTTATTGCAATTTCTTGCTTTAATAAATTCAATGGCTGCACTTGCACTGCCACCTGTTGCAAGCATAGGATCTACTACGATAAGCAAACGATGTTCAGAGTCGATAGGTAATTTGCAATAATATTCTACCGGTTTTAATGTTTCAGGATCACGATACAAGCCGATATGCCCGATTTTTGCAGCAGGCACAAGCTTTGTAACAGCATCCACCATACCTAAACCGGCTCTTAAAATAGGCACTATACCAATTTTTTTACCCGCCAATGTTTTAAATACACCAGGGCCGTTCGGAGTAGTAACTGTAATTTCTTCCAGTGGAAGATCACGTGTTACTTCATAAATCATAAGCATAGAAATTTCTTCTAAAAGCTCACGAAATTCTTTAGGGCCTGTAGTTTCATCACGCATAATGGTTAACTTATGTTGAATTAGCGGATGATCAAATATAGTTACTTTGCTCATACTAAATCCTCCCTATGGCATTTTTTGTATAATTATTATTATAAGATAGATTGCTATTTATTTCAATACAAAATGGTAAATTTTTCACATATTTAATGCACTAACTATGTATTTTTGTTGTTTGTTTGTAGATATATTATCCATTTTTAATATAAAAATAGCAGTATTTTTATGCATATTTCTTTTATATATTTAAGCAAACTCAATTCGTTAATTATAGCAATCACCTATAAATTCAATATATTTATTGGTATTCTTTTAACTTTTTTATCAAATTATTTTTATATTATTCAACGCAACGCTAAAACAATATAATTGTAAAACTAAGGGGTCTTAACATGCTTTTCATTGCCAAATTATAGAAATATGATATAATTAAAAATGCAAAATTATATCGTTAAGGAGCACTTATGTCAAAGCCGATTATACTTGCCTCTGCTTCACCCAGAAGAAAAGAAATACTTGACCTTATGGGTTTAAAATATACGATTGTAGCCGCCAAAGGTGAAGAAATTGCCAGTGGTACCGCTACCAAAGTAGTAAAACAACTGGCTAAACAAAAAGCAAAGGAAGTTGCCTTGCAATATGCCGACCATTTTGTAATTGGTGCAGATACCGTTGTTTGTTTAGATGGCAAAATAATGGGCAAACCTGCCGATGCAAAGGAAGCCTTTGCTATGTTAAGGGCTTTGAGCGGAAAAAAACACCAAGTATATACAGGCGTTTGCATATATTCCCCCACAGATCGAAGTTTTTTGGTAGACCATGATTGTACCGACGTATATTTTGCTGAGCTTAGTGATGTAGAGATTCAAAATTATATTGCAAGCGGTGAGCCGTTTGATAAAGCCGGTGCCTATGCATTGCAAGGCATTGCCGGTGCTTGCGTAACAAAAATCGAGGGTTGTGTAAGCAATGTTATTGGCTTACCCATGCCATTATTAAAACAAATGTTAATGCGCTGTGGTGCAATAACAGCTTGGTTACAACAGGAGTAAATTCATGGGAATCATTTCAAATGATATAGGTATAGATATTGGCACTTCTACCGTGCGTGTTTATGTGAAAGGTAAAGGCCTTGTTATTGAGGAGCCTTGTTGTGCCTTAATGGCACATAGTGGCCGTAAAAACCGTATGCGTTTAGAGTCTTTGGGCAGCCAAGCTTTAACAGAAGTACACAAGCAAATTGCAGGTACCAAGTTGGTTTACCCTGTAAAAAACAGCATAATACAAGATAATGAAGTAATGCTGCAAATGTTGCACGCCTTGATTACTTTTGCTGTAGGTAGTTCCAGAATCATTAAACCACGCTTTTTTATTACTTATCCAGCAGAAACCAACGAAAACAACAAATTGATTTTGCGAAAAATTTGCAACGAAGTTGGTGCAAGAAGTGTATATTTAATTAGCAAACCTTTTGCTGCCGCCGTTGGCGCCGGCATAAAAGCCTTTGATGCAAAAGCCAACATGATTATAGATGCCGGTGCAGGTACTATAGATATGGCCGCCATTTCTTTGGGAGATGTTGTAATCGCCCATTCTGAAACCTATGCAGGTGATGCAATAGATGAGGAAATTGTTAAAAAATATGGCACACAAAATATAAACGAAAGCAGCAAAATGACCTATAATATTCGGATAGAAAATGCCAGAGCCGTTAAATTGCAATTGGGTTCTGCATTACCGAGAATTCATAATACAAGCATACCGGTAGAAGCCAGCCCCAGCCCCTTTTTAGTGTATAGCGATGATGTTTACCAAGCAATGACGCCTTTTTTAAGCACTTTTGAAAAAAGCATACAATACATTTTTAGCAAAATTCCTTTGGCAATGGTACCTGATATTGCCGAAAACGGAATATATATATGCGGCGGTACATCTCGCCTTAGTGGCTTAGAAAGTTATTTGAAAAACAAAACCGGCCTTACAGTAAATACCATACATGACCCTGAAAGAGCGGCTATTAACGGCTTAGGAAGCATCATTACCCATTTTGAAGAAATTATGAAGCATGGTAAGAATTCCTTTTTAGAGGTAGAATAATGTCTATATTTCGCAAAAATAAAAAAGAGACCAAAAGTGATTCCAGTTTGTTTCGCCGTTTCTTTGCACGCCTACGCCCTTATGCACGCTTAGTAGTTATCATTGTAAGCTATGTAGTATTTACTGCTATTATTGCCGTTATGATGTTAGCAAGGATACAAAACTGGGATTCTTTTCGTTTTGCAGAAAATAGCATTGCAACTGTAGTTTCACCCATACAAAACGGTTTTCAAGGTTTTGTAAACAACATTGCAGACCAACTGCGAAAAATCAAGTTACGCAACAACATAGAAAAAGAATACAACCGTTTGCTTGCTGAAAATGAACAATTGGTATATGAAGCAATGCGTGCAAACGAATTACAAATTCAATTGAGCCAATATAAATCCATAGCAGATGAAATTACATTAAATGCCGCTTTAAACCCTATTACTGCCAACGTAATAGGTAAAACACCCGGCAACTATTTTTCTGTATTTACCATAAACAAAGGCACAGCACATGGCCTTGAAAACTTTATGGCAGTTACTTCCAATGGTGCATTGATCGGCTATACCTACAATGTATCTTTAAACAAGGCTGATGTGCGTACCATTATTGATAGTGAAGCAAGTATTGCTGCATTAATACAGACCTCCAGAGACCAAGGTACCATTCGCGGTTCCTTAAATATTGACGGTAGACCACTTTGCCGTATGTATTATTTGCCAGACGAAAACCTCCCACGCCCAGGTGATGAAGTGGTTACTTCCGGCGTTGGTATGAGTTTCCCACGTGGTATACCCATTGGCACAGTACGTGAAAGCACGCGTGGTTTGGCTGAAAACAAGCTCTATATTGTAGTTGAGCCAAAAAACGATTTTAGACATATAGAAAATGTAATTGTATTACGTTATAAGCCCGAAGCCATTGCAGTTAGCTTAGATAAAATTAATGATGAAGATGTAATTTACGACCCGCTACCAAGCATGGTACCTGTACCTACTATTTATTTAGGTAAAGATGCCGTAATGTTAGAGCCTAGCCCCAGCCCTGAGCCCTCAGGACAAGCAGAGGATCTTATAGAAATAGAAGAAACGCCTGACCCTACACCTGCCCAGGAGAGTACCCCTGCACCACTTGACCCTGCCGGGGAATACCAAGTTCCCGATGCCAGTGAGGAGCCTGAATTGCTCTTTACATTAAAGCCAACAGCTACCCCTTCCCCCACACCTGTACCTTTAGAAGTTGTGGTTGAGGACGACTAATATGCTTAAAATAATTAAAACATTTGTTTTGGCTTTTTTAGCCTACTTACTGCAAGTTACTACCATGCCGTTATTTGCCTTTGCAGATATTACGCCAAATATAATATTAGCCATACAAGCCATCATTATTGTTGCCTATGGCAGACAACACGGTTTGGCCGCTTCTGTTATCGTTGCCATATTAATGGAAACCATGATACAAAACTTACTGTATTACAATATAATTATTTATATTGCTGTAGCACTGCTTGGTATGATTATATTTGCAGATAAAACGGAACGCAAATTGGAAATGGAACGTGCAACCAAAAAGCATTACGGAAACTATAACCCTTTGCTGCGCACTGTTTTTTGCACAATGTATATGGCTATTTTGTTTGAAATAGCTACACTTGCCTACGGATTATTAAACGGTTTGGAAATGCACATGAATGTGGTTATGCGTGCACTGCTTTTTATTGGCTACACAACATTTCTAAGTATTATTCTTATGTTCCCATTGCGCTACTTTTTAAATGTACCACTTACATTACCCAAGTTTAAAAAACAGAGCAAAAAATATCTGCATGATTTAGATCCTATGCGCGGTAAGCTTCCAATTGGTACACACCTTATTAAGAAAACAGCAGATCCAGAAGAATTACATTTTAATAATGCAAAAGAAAATGTGAACGGCGTAGCTGAAAAAAACAGCACAACAATGCCCGATATGCAATTTACAAGAGAAACTAACAAAAACAGTATACAAACTGCTTTAGATAACACAGTAAGACGCAGAAATACAATACCAGACACTGTAACTAATACTCTGTTTGAAGAAATCGGGGAACAAAACACAAGTTCCACTCGTTTGAATGATGTGGAAAGTGAAAATAGCCCTGTAGAAACAATAGATAGCGTAAATTCCCTACACGCACGTTTTCAGCGCCCAGCAGAAAATGATGAAGCAGGTACGCAAAACTCTCTGTAGAAGGTTGGTGATTATTTGTACAGAAACGACAATATACAGGACGAAACCAAATATGGCATTCGCTATCTACTATTTATCGTTATTATTGTAATATTGGTATTTTTACTGATCAATAGACTCTATGCCTTACAATTAAGTTCCGGTGAAAAATATACTGAAACAGCTACCAGCCAACGTAAAACAACCATTCCACTTCGTGGTAGCAGAGGCTTAATTACTGATAGTGATTCTGTTATTCTTGCCCGCGATGAAAAAATATATAATGTTACATTTTATAGAGATGCATCTCAAAGAAGTAAGGATACATATGCTCAATTTACCGAATCCATACTAAAAACCATAGAAATTATTGAGAAATATGGCAATACCTTAGATGTAAAATTTATCATTGAGCGCAACCCCCAAACCAACAATTGGCAGTTTAACTTTGGTAGTGGTGTTTCTGAAGCTGTTTTAGAAACACGCGAAATGCAATGGCGTAGAAACAATTATTTAACAGAAACAAAGTATCCTACTGCCAGCAGCATAATGGACGAGTTGAAAAAACGTTACTCTATACCGGAACATTTACCGGAAGAAACGATGTTGAAGGTATTGGCTGTGTTTTCAGAAATGCAGATGAACCTGTTTAACTCCCAGCCTATTATTATTGCCAGCAATGTACCCTATGAAACGGTAATAGAAATAGAAACACAATCTATGTTGTTACCCGGTATGGATATTGCAGTTTCCAGCAAACGTGTATACCCACGCGGTAAAGTTGGGGCACAGATTATTGGCTATTTAGGTGCTATCCCCTCTTATGAAATGTACCAAGAACTATCCAAAAACGGTTACCAATTTAACGACCTTATTGGCCGCGATGGTATAGAACGCTCTATGGAAGATTGGCTTACCCAAAACTCTGCTGCACGCCAAGGGCAAAAAATTGTAGAGCGAGATAGCTTGGGTAAAATTACACGTGTACTGGAGTACACCGAACCAAAGGATGGCAATAACGTAAAACTAACCATTAAAGACAGCTTACAACAGCGTGCAGAAGAAGCTCTTGCAAACAATGTTATGATTGCAAGGCAAAACCAGCAAGAACGATTGTTAGATGATAGATGGTTAGAACGCAACAAAGATAAAATTTTAGACAGAAACTGGGAAAAATTCCCTATTAACTTGGCAACACGTGGCGCAATGATGGTAGTAGACATGGAAGGCAGAGTACTTGCTATGGCCAATTACCCTACCTATGACTTAAACGCACTGGTTGCAAAAGGGCCAGAATCTACAGAGATTTTAACAGACCCACGCAATGTATTGATGAACTACAACATACAGGCTGCCGGAACCCCGGGTTCTATTTTCAAAATGGTAACAGGGCTTGGCGGCCTTATGGAAGGCGAGCTTTGGAGCAATGAAACCATTTCTGATGGCGGTTATTTTACAAAGTATAATGCCGACTTAAGCACTGCCCCAAAATGTTGGTTAGACCCACGTTTTAAACACAGGCATGCTGACCAAACCTTAGTACAGGGTATAAAAAACTCTTGCAACTATTTCTTTTATGAAGTGAGTTCCCGCCTTGGTGAACAGAGACTATACAAGTATGCAAACCTGCTTGGCTTAACCTCTAAAACCGGCCTTGACTTACCCGGCGAATTGCGCAGTATAGTAGGTTCACAGAACTCTTTATACGACCCTAACAAGCCACTCAACGAAGCAAACCAAGATACAGCGATACCTATTATTGTATTTAACTCCATTAAAACACACTTAAAAAACGTCGGCGCCTCTCGTGGTATTTTTTATGATGAAGAGCGTTTAAACAAAACAGTAAAACGATTAATGGATATGGCAGTAAACAATGGCCAGGATCAATGGATTGGTTTAATGCGCCCTATACTAATTGAAGAATTAAACATGACGCGTCAAATGGTATTTACACAAGCAATTATTGGTGATACATTCAACTATTTAAACGATATTAAATGGGGCGGTAGCCAAGTTGTATTAACTGGTATTGGACAGTCTATTTCCGTAGTTACGCCGGCAGCAGTAGCACGCTATGTTGCTTCCATTGCCAACGGCGGCACTACTTACAACTTGCAAATTGTTGATTCTGTTACTTCTCCGGACGGTGAAATATTAAGCCAACGTGTGCCCACTGTATTACACAAAATTGATATTCCACAAGAATATCTAAGCATGATACACCAAGGCATGCACGGCGTGGTAGATGCCGAAACGGGTGGTACAGCTGCCAGATTTTTTAAAGGTTGGCCACACAGCGATAACGTTGCCGCGAAAACAGGCACGGCCGAAGTTACCCGTATTGACCTTGAAAACAACGCATGGTTCGTTATGTTTGCCCCGTATGAGAAACCGGAAATTGCTGTGGTTGTATTTATACCTGCAGGGCAATCCGGTGCACTGGCTTCTGCCGCTGCGCGTGATTTTGTAGGCTTTTATTTAGAACAAAAACAAAATGAAGGTAAACAAATTGACTTACCAAGCGGTAATATGTTAGCCCCATAATCTAATTTGTAATAATATAGAAATATTATTGCAACATTTAAAATTTTATAGTATACTACATTTATGAGAAAGAATTTGGAGGTTTATATGAAAAAAATTCTATCCATTTTACTGGTATTAACACTTTGTTTTACTTCTGTTGCTGCATTGGCACAAGGCACAACTATAGCCAACGAAGCAGATAGAAATATTAAAGGTAAAAACAAAGTAGCAGACGGCACTTATAGTGAAAACCCCATTATTGATGGCAAAAGCCCAACCACAGGTTTGGATTGGAATGGTATTGGCGACTACCAACCAATGCTTGTGCAAATAGACACAACCGATGGTGGTGTTGGTGTTCGTTCCCCATGGGGTGCTGAATATGCAGATATCATTTATGAAACACCCTTATATAAACAAGGCCAAACACGTATGTCTTTCTTATTTAGCGATTACATCCCTGCATCTGCTGGCCCTGTACGTTCTGCACGTGTTGGTCACGCTTGGTTAAGAGAAGAATGGGATGCAGGTTTCTTATTCTTTGGTTCTCAAGAATTAAAAGGCAGCAGTGTAAGTTCTGTTTTTAAAACCACTGGCGCAAATAAAAAAGGCGTAATATTCAGCGGTATTGTTGGCGCTGGCAAACCATGGGCAAAATTCTACAACAGAGCACCCGGTTTAAAAAGCCCAAGCAATATGGATGCAAACGTTAAAGAAATTAGAAATTTAATTCCTAAATCTCACGTCGCTATTCCTCACCCATTCTTATTTAGTGATGAACTACCTACTATGGGCGAAACTGCAACACAAATTCATGTAGAAAACAAACACAAACAATATATTTCTGATTTTGAATATAATGCCAGTGAAAACACATACTACCGCAGTGTAGCTGGCCAACCATTTGAAAATAGAGATTTTGAAACATTAGAAACCAAACCTATCCCTATTAAAAACATTATTGTGCAAAGAACAAAAGTTGGTTGGAATGATGGCAATGGTGTTGCACCTTTAACTGAACACATCGGCAAAGGCAATGCAGATATCTTTATTGGCGGTAAGTATATTGCCGGCTATTGGGAAAGACCAAACTACCAGTCCAGAACCGTATATATGGATCAAGATGGTAATGAAATTCAATTACAACGCGGTAAAACCTTTATATTGGTTACCCAATACGAAACACCTGTAAGCTATAAATAAAAATATAAAAACAACCACATAGTGGTTGTTTTTATTTGATGATTTTTATATTTGATTCTATCTACAAACATATTGGTATTTAATATTTTTCAGATGTTTTAATATTCTTGAAATACAATGGTTACGAAAGCTTATTCATAAGATACTCATTTATATACTTTGTAATTGAAAGCAAAAAATGTCTGAAAAATAAAAACCCAACCACCAGCCTATCTGGTGGTTTTTCACATCCGGGCATAGCCCTATGTTACCTGCTGTGCCCTAACAGGCACATATGCGACTTGACATTCGCATTGTTAACAGGTCATCGTTTGATTTGTTGAACATCGCAAGTTGTCTCTCAGCTTATCTTCTTCCAACTGCGTTCTGATATATTGTGCAATTTTGTCTTTGTTCTTTTCTACTGTATCTATATAATACCCTCTACACCAAAATTCTCTATTCCTATATTTGTATTTCATATTCGCGAATCGTTCATATATCATTAAACTACTTTTGCCCAATACCCCATAAAACTTGATACTGTTAATTTGGATGGTATTTCTATTAACATATATACATGGTCAGGGTGAAACTTGACTTCCACTATATTTACACCTTTCCACTCGCATAATTTCCTTAATATTTTTCCTGCCTCTGTTTTTTGCTTTTTATAAAATACTTGTCTTCAATATTTTGGGGCAAATACCACATGATATTTACAATTCCAGCTCGTGTGTGCTAAACTATTCTTATCAATCATTCTTTTGATTATCCTCCTTTTGGTTTGTTGCGTTTGTCAAGTCGCTTTTTCATTTCACCAAAAGGAGTTCTTTCTTTATTCGCATCGCTATAAGCTTTTTAGAACCACCAGCCTATCTGGTGGTTTTCTGAGAATACAAAAATAAAAAACACAGCTTGCGCTGTGCTTTTTATGAGTGAGGAATTATTTACCAAACTGGGCATCGTTGTTGCCACTTGCGGTTGTCCACATTTCTAACATATTGATAGGATCGTTAAAGTCTGCAATCCAACCGTTACGAGCAAAGTCAAAGTTACCGGCTTTTCTTTCGTTCAAGAATACTTTCCAATCAATATTTTTGATGGTCATATTGATGCCGATGGCTGCAAAATCTTGTTGTAAAGCTTGTGCAACGGCTTCGTGGCCTTTACCAACGTTTGTTAAATATTCAAAGCTGATTGGTGTGCTTGCTGAAAGCATATTGTTTTCGTCAAATTCATAACCCGCTTCTTTTAATAAAGTTACTGCTGTTTCAACGGCTTTATCTTCATCATAATTTAAAGTGTAGTAGCCATTTTCTTCTGCAACCGGGTAGCTATAGGTATCAGTAGAAACCTTGAATTCGCCACCATGACCATTTGCCATACCGGCAGGAATGAATGCGTTTGCAGGCACTTGACCTGTATTACCAATTACTTCTACAATATAGTCTCTGTTAGCCAATACAGCGAATGCTTTACGCATTGCATTGGCTTGTTCTACAGTTTTGCCTTCAAACAATGGGCTGTTTACGTTAAAGATAGCATAGTAAGTTCCCAATTGACCAACGCTATGGAATTCTTCTGTATCCTTTACATTTGCAATTTCATCTGTAGGTACATCATCAATAAAATCCACCCTTGTGTCAAGTATTGGATACATCTTTTTTCTAATTTCCAATCAATTAAATCTATACCCTATTTTAACTTCAATATAGGATTTTTCAAAAGTCTATTTATTAAATCCGTATAAATCATTTGATCCGCAACTTCCAATATGCTTGTGATTTTTTGACCTGCATCTTTAGAGGATGCTCCGCAATGATATATTCTTTGATTATCTGTATTCCAGTCAATGATAATGTATCTATCGTGAAATGCCTTACCAGTCTTTTGAAACTTAATATTTACATGAGGATATTCTCTGCAAAAATCTTGGTATTCAAGAGTATGAAGTCCTTTGCCTATATTGTCGCTGAATATGATAATTTCCACTGATGGATTTATTTCCTTTAACAGCACCAATGTTTTCACTCCAATATAGTTATCTACGATATAGATACTCTTTTTCGCTATCCCATAAATATCCTTGTAAGCAAGATTGGCTTCAATCGGCTGCCCGTTTAATAGTAAAAATCCATACTTTAAGGGAGGATTGCTGAAGTCGAGAATCAACTCAGACAGCTCTGATTTATGAACAACATTACTTAAAGTATCCACTACATCCGCCACCTGTTCTTCCACATCTCTTAAATCTCTTCTTAAATCCTGCATTTCTCGAGCATTGCTTGTAATCTGCATAGAAAGTTGTAAAAAATCTCTTTTTCCTATCAAGCCTTGATTATCTAAAATATAATCTTTCATTTGCTTGAAAGTGCGGATAAGAGCTTTACTTTGTTTTACTGCAAGTTCTCCTTTGAGAACTGTCATTAACATATAAATCCCTTGCTCTGTAAAAGCAAAAGGTAAATATCTTCTTCCTCCGGAGCCGACTTCAGGTTTTGAGGTCGAAATTTTCGACCTCAAAATTTCCCATTCATCTTTTGTGAGTTGAAATCTGAAATCATCATCAAACTTCTCAATATTATTCTTAACTTGCTCATTGAACCTTTTTGTTTCATACCCATAAATTTCAGCTAATTCAAAGTCAAGCATAATCTTTTGCCCTCTGATTGTATAAATTCTACTTGTAAGAAGTTCTTGATTTACAATCATTATTTCACCTTTATCGTCCATTTGCATCCTCACTTTCTTTAAATTTTCAAACTATCTCAATCTTATCTTTGTCATAAATATATATCTTTTCTATGACTTCATTGATCCAGTCTAAAACAAGCTCTCCTTTTGATACCGCTTCTCTTAATTTATCAACATTTATGTTATGTTCTGAAGCTGTATTTTCTTTTATCTTATCTTCTACGATAGATATTTCCTGTTCTATACTTTGGATTTTTTTGGCAAAGACTTCTTTTTGGAAGAAATATGTTTCCTTATCTGTAACTCCCTGCTTATGCTTTTCATAAAGCTGCATTTTAGAAACCTGCAACTTTTGTTTTTCAGCTCCCAATTTTCTTTTTCTATCCAGCAAACTTTCACAAATACTTTCCTGAACCCTATACTCAATAGCTCTTGTTTGCTCTTGTTCAAGAAAACGCTCTGTATAAAGTCTTATTTCTTTAGATACCATATCTTCAAGAATTGAAGCCTTAATCTTTCCTTTCATGCAACCACAATCTTTTGCTTTATACCTATATGGACAACAATATCCATCCGTTTTGCCATAATGAACGGTATAGCTCATTTTATGATGGCATTTACCACAATAAACTTTATCCTGAAGAATATGGAAATTTTTCCGCTCTCTGCTAATATTTTTTTCATTGCGATTTAATAGCTCTTGAACTTTGCTAAAATCCTCTTTAGAAACAATAGCCTCGTGCATATCTTCTCGGATAATCCACTTGCTTTTATCTACCCATTTACGATTATCAGAGCCAACTTCCTGTACCCTTGTTTTCCCACCAACAACTGCACCTGTATAGATTCTTTGTGTTAAGATATACCTAACAATTTGTCCTGTCCAGATTCCACTTCCTCTTTTTAACCCGATATGCTTTGCCGGCGTTAAAACTTCTCTTTCATTGAAATCTTTTGCAATAGAAAGCATACTATCTCCACCTAAATATCTTTCAAATATTTCTTCAACAATATGTCTGACTTCTTTATCGACAATCAAATGGTGATGATCTTTTTCGTCTTTCACATATCCATAGGGAGATTTTGAGCCGAAGTAATAACCTTTATCTTGTCTTACCTTTACAGAGGAACGCATTTTCTGTGAGATGTCTTTTGAATAGTAATCATGAGTAAGGTTCCTAAATGGAACATCTAAACCTACAACCCCATCTTCGTTGTTGTTACTATCATAATTATCATTAACAGAAATAAATCGAACTTGCATAAATGGGAATATCTGCTCAATATAGGCTCCTGCTTCAATATAATCTCTTGCAAAACGAGATAAGTCTTTTACAAGAATTGTCTTGATTTCATTCTTCTTAACAAGCCCTATCATCTTTTGGAAAGCAGGGCGATTAAAGTTTGTTCCGGTATACCCATCATCTATATGTTCTCTTACTTTAACGCCTGCAAATTCTTCTCTTGAGCTAATGTAGTCTTTTAAAATTTCTCTTTGAGAAATAATGCTGTTGCTCTCATCCTTCAGGTCATCATCTTCTAAGGATAGTCTTAAGTAAAAATCTACTGTATTCATATCAGCACCTTTTTACCTTTCCACCAAGTTTCTCACTAACCACAGACTTCTCTTCAAAATTAAACTTGATTTCAATGCTGTTATCTTTTCCGATAAATATCTTATCTATAATGGCAGCTACAAAATCCTTATCCCATTTCTTATTTTTCCCTTTGATAAGAGCGTCAAGATACTTATGCTGTTCCTGAAGTTTTAATTTTTCCTCATCGTAAGCTGATATTTGCTTTTCCTTAAAAATCTCCAATTCTTTCTTGCTTTGATTGAGATCTTCTTTCTCTTTTTCAAAAGTTTCTTTTGTCCATTCTCCCAAAACATACTTTTCGTAATATTCGCTTTGTAGCCTGCTAATTTTTGTGTATTTGCGGTTGATTTCAGTTAGTTCCTTATTCCACTTTCTATCAAGTTCTCCTACAACTTTCTCATAGCCTTTTAAGTATCCTTTATAGCTTTTACCATTGTTTGAAAGAATCGCATCAAAAGCTGCCTTAACAGTTTTTTCAAGAGTGGTTTGTGTAATAGATACTCCGCATTTTTCTGTTGTAAATTCTTTAAACCTATTACAGCTAAAATAAAATACAGATTTTTTACCACTTTGTTGCTTGTGAACACACATTTTTCTCTTACACATACCACAATAGATTTTTCCTCGAAATATCGTATCATCTTTAGAGTGAGCGTTTTTTTGTCTGCTATTTTTAATCGGACTTGACTTTGAGGAAATCATCGTCTGCACCCTTTCAAAAGTATCTATTGAGATAATGGCTTCATGGGCATTTTCTGTTACTGTCCAATGTTCTTCACTAAGGCTTTCTCTCTTTTTCCCTTCATATAAGTGCTTTTGATTTCTTCCTTGAATTAAAGTCCCTGTATAAACACGATTTTTAAGCACTTGTAAAACTGTAGTTGGATTCCAAATTCTAATAGGCTCATTACTATCGGCTATGGCTTTTTTATATTTCCGATAATCCGTAGCAGCATAGACTTTTCTTTCATGTAGCAGCTTTGAAATTTCAAGTGTACTAAGTCCTTTTAAGTATGATTCAAAGATTTCCTTCACAATAGGTGCTGTAATTTCATCTACATATAGTCTCCTTATTCCATCTTCATCTTTTCGTGCTGTGTATCCATAAGGTGCTGATCCACAGATAAATCCACCTTGCTTGATTCGTATCTGATGAGATGTAGATACTTTCTTTGAAATATCTTTCGCATACCCCTCATTAACAAGATTCTTCAAAATCACTTCAAGCGATTTATTAGGATCTTCCATATGAAAAGTATCAAAATTATCATTAACAGCTATAAATCTTACATTAAGAAACGGAAATATCTTCTCAATAAAATTACCAAGCTCAATATAGTTTCTTCCAAAACGAGATAAATCCTTTACGACAATACACCCAATTTTTCCCTGTCTGATTTCATCCATCAGTTTATCAAAGTCCGGTCTTTCAAAATTTGTTCCGGTCTTTGAAATATCTTTATAGACAGCAGTCAAGCTAAGATCATCATTCTTTTGGATATAGCCCTCGCAAAGAGCAATCTGATTTTCAATGGAATCACTCGGCTTTTCTTTCTTATCTCTTGAAATTCTGGCATAAATAGCTGTTTGAAAACTAAGTCACTATCCACCAGCTCAGCTGGTGGTTTATCTCCGCCCCTCATAAGGGGCAATTTCTGCCTCGCCCCGAAGGGCGGTGTCACAAGCGTGTTACTCGGCCGCCTTATAAGGCGGTACTTTTTAT
>JAEWXD010000033.1 GCA_023396045.1 Bacillota bacterium
CATCCATACAATACATGGGTGCACCTTGGGGTGCATTTTCTTTTGTAAAATGCCGTAAGCTACCCATAGAAAATATTTGTTTGCAAGCACTATCTACCAGCCAAAGCAAAATATCCATATCATGGCAACATTTTTGCAATATCATAGGGCTGCTTTGCGCTGCATTGCGCCAGTTGCCACGCACAAAGCTATGGGCATGGTGCCAGTAGCCAACGTTTTCTCTGTGGTCTATGTTAATAATATCCCCTATTGCATTGTTTTGTAGTAGTTCTTTTATTTTGCAAAAAAATGGTGAATAACGAAGCACATGGCAAATGCTAAGTATGCGATTATGTTCTTTTGCATATTCGCCCATGGCCACGATTTCTGCTTTGCTGTTGGACATGGGTTTTTCACACAGCACATGGTAGCCCTTTTGTAGTGCCTGCATCACGGGTGCAAAATGCATATTGTCTTGTGTGCAAACAAGAGCACAATCTGCAAGTTTGGGTTTATTTAACAAATCCTCCCAAGTAGCAAACTGTAAATCCTCTGCAATGCCGTGTGCTTTGGCAAAGGCAGTACGCTTTTGCACATCCGGTTCAGCCACGGCAACAAAACGCAATTCTTGAGGATGTTGTAAAGCATAAGGTGCATATGCACGTGCGCCACGAAGACCGGCACCTATTAATATTGCTGTTAAAGTTTGCATATTACCCCTTTACTGCGCCACCGCTGAGCGCCTCTATAAAATATTTATTACACGCAACATAGAGTATAATGGGTGGTAATATAATAACCACCATGGCAGAAAACAAGCCATTATAGTTGGTTGCAAACGATGTTGTAAATGTAGAAAGCAAGGCGGGTACGGTTAGTTTTTCTCTGCTGATAACCACCAAGGAAGCCCAATAGTACTCGTTCCAGTTATTTAAAAAAGCAAGCACAGCAGCTGTCATAATACCGGGACGCGCAATGGGAAAAATCACCTTCCACCAAGTTTGTGCATAGCCACAGCCATCAATGGTGGCCGCCTCTTCTAACTCTTTGGGTATATTTTGATAATAGTTTTTAATAATGAAAAAGCTGAGTGCCAAGCCACTACAGGAATAAATAAACACAAGCGCTGTTCTGGTATCATACATGTGCATAGCATTGATGAGGCTATATACAGGGTAGGTTAATGCCGTGGGGGGAATAAACATGGTGGCGTAAAGCAATAAGCTAATAAAGTTTTTGCCCTTAAAGTCCATGCGTGCAATGACATAGGCAGACATGGAAATCATCAAAATACTGATTACAACCGACAAAAATGCAACCAATAAACTATTGCCAAAGTAACGAAACACATGTAAATCTCTAAAGGTTGCAATATAGCCATCTAAACAAATGCTCTCCGGCAACATAAAACCCGGGCGTGCAATGGGGTCTTTTTTTAAACTGGATAGTACCAGCCAAATCAAAGGAACCAAAGCCACCAAACTTGCCCAAGCCAAAGCAATATAGGCAAGAAAATTACTGAGTCTATTATTTTGTTGATAGGGTTTACGCATGTGGTTTCTCCTTATGCCAAGAGTAGAGCACGTTTACAATTACGATAATAAGCATACCAGCCAGGATTTGCACCACAGCCACGGCGTTGGCACGCCCAAATTGTGTACGTGGGCTGGTAATAGCCAAGGTACGAATCACATAGCTGATACTATAGGTACCCGCTGCACCCTTGGTTAAAAAATGCACTTCGTTGAACAATAAGAAGCCGGCGGTTGCTGCCAAAATAGAAACTGTACGCAAGGTATCCTTAATCATGGGCAGAATAATATACCAATCTTGCTTTAAGCCACTGGCACCATCTAAGGTTGCGGCTTCTTTAATTTCTTCCGGCACGGCATTGATATTGCCCAATATCATAACGGTTGTGGTACCGGTAAAGAAAATATACGCACAGGTCATGGCTACAAATGCGCCACCTTTGAGCAACAATATATTTTGGCTGAACCCCGGTTGAAACAAACGAATAACGGGATTTACCACACCATAAAGGGGGCTGTACAGTTGCAAAAATATCATGGCGATAGCGGCGGTAGAAATCATATTGGGAATAATATAAATACTGCGCACCAGCTTTACACCATGTATTTTTTTTGCAAAGCTAAGGGCTATGACAGTAGATACCGGTATTTGTACTACCGCACCCAACAAAGCCCAAAGGCTTGAATTTTGCATGGCCTCCCAAAAATAGGGGTACACAGTAAACAAGTATTGGTAGTTGGTAAACAGTTTGGATAAAGGATAAAATTCCGGGTTTCTAAGGTTTGTATAATCCCACTTGGCAAAGGATGTAATAAATACATTCAATATGGGGTAGAGATAAAATACGCAAAAAGCAAGCATGGTAGGTGCTAAGAAAGCAATGATAAAGCCTGTTCTGCGGTAATTTCTTTTTGTTTTTTGCATATTGTATCTCTCCTTAGGTTAGAAATTTGCAGGGGAAGACCGTTCTTCCCCTGCAAGCATATTAGCTGATAATAGCAATGAGTTCTTTTTGCAATTGTTCAAAGCGAGCATCAATATCGGTGTTGCTTACAGCGCATTCCATAAATGCGTTGATGATAGCGGCACTTACATCGCCGCCCCAAAGGTTAGCTGCATCCATAACAATGGTTGGGGCTGTGTTTACCATAGCGCAAGCATTTGCTAATTTAATGGTAATAGGGTTTCCGTCTTTTTCAGCCAATGCATTGATATCTACAGCACTATTGCAAGGGTTGGCTTGAACTTTTAAGAAGATTTCGCTTTGTACTTCTTCACTTGTCATATATTGCAAGAATTCCAATGCCAATTTGGTTTTGGCTTCGCTCATGCCGCTGGCTATGCTTAAGCCACCACCGGCTGTAGAAATGCTTACATTGCCCGGGAAAATGGCAGGTTGAATATCTTCTGCCAACTCTGTTGCAATACCACTGGCATTCCATACACCGTTGAGCAATACAGCAGCCATGCCGTTTTTGTTAAAGTCGTCCATAAGGTTGCCTACATCGTTGGTGGTGTGTTCGGAACCATTGGCTTGGTCTAACTTGGCTACGGTTTTAAATGCGTTTGCAAATATTTCAGATTGAATGGCTTCTGCTGTGAGTTCGCCCATCAGAAGTGCTTTGCCTTCTTCTGTTTGTGCTAAATGTGCTGTGAGTAAGAAGCCCGAGCCTTGACCGGCAGCGTATGCATACTTGCCGTTGTTCAAAGCACGTACTTTATCCATAGCTTCTGCAAAGCCTTCCCATGTTGTGAGGGCTTCTGCTTCTACACCGGCTTCTTTTAATACTGCTGTATTTATCCAAATGCCACGGCTTTCCAATTGGTCATGCACGGTATAAATATGGCCATCTACATCATTTTGTGTGTAGTTGATACCAACAGCAGCTTGTAGCTTGTTTTCGTCAATAAATGGTTTTACATCCAATACCAAGCCTTGTGCAATGGCAGCTTGTGGTACAGAACCGGAAACATCTACAACATCAGGGAAAGCGCCACCGGCAACTTTTGCACTTACGATTTCTTCTCTGTTTTCTACAGCGATAGGTTTAAATGTAACGGGGCCATCTGCATGTTTTGCTGCAAAAGCATCGTACAAATCACGCATTGCTTTGGCTGCCGGCCATTCGCTTTCTGCATGATAATAACCATGGTAGAATTCTAAAACTTCTTTTTCTTGCGCAAAGGCAAAGGAACCACACATGCTGAGCATGAGTGCTGCTACCAATAAAATAGATAGTTTTTTCATAAGTCACCTCTATAAAATATATTTGTTATTAGCATACAACTTTAATTTTGTGTAATAAATGTTATTTATTGCCAAAAAATTGCAAATTTTAGCACACTTATTGTAAAGTATTTACCTCAAACAGCAACAAGGTAAATATTTTACTGTGAATATATAAAAAAGCCCCTGCAAAACAAAGGCTTGTAATTTTTATAAGGAATGCTTTAATGCACTTGAAGGTCTTGTAAAAACTGTTCTTTTGAAATTTTATTTTGCAAAAATGGAACAATATTTTGCAAAAACACTTCTTTTTGGTTTGGTTTCCAAATGCCGTCTACATTATTTATGTGCATTTGGGCACTTTGTACCATCTCTACTGCTTGCCCTAAGCGCAACATATTTTGTGTTTTGGGAAATTGCACCTTAGGGTTGGCCGGCACTTGCCTGGTTTGATTTAATATACGCTGTTGCACTGCTTCGCTTAACATATAGTCTACAAATTGCAAACTTGCATTCGTTTTTTCTACATTATCGCTATGACCTACCACATATGCCAAATCGCTGGTAATACTTGCCATGCTTTGTTCTTTATAGGGCAAAAGCGCATATTCTGCTTTTATTTCCGGATAAATCATAGATTCTGCCCAAACACCATTCATATATAGCAAGGTTTTTTGCGTATTAAATAGCCTTGTTTCATCTCTATATGTAAAATAATCACGAATAGGATAGCTATACATATATAGCTTTTTCAATAAATCCAAAGCTGACGAAACATTTTCTGCACGGAGTGTGGTTATATGCTCTTGATAAAACAAATGATTGATTATATTCAGATATGCTTCATTACTAAATGCAAAAGGATATATTTCAGTACCGTTTTCCTTGTTGTATAGCTGTATTGCTTCGCATAGAGCAAACAGGTCTTCCCACGTTTTAGGGGTAGATGTATGTAATTTCTGCAACATATCTTGGTTACACCAATAACCACCACTTAATATCAAAACATCCGACAGGGTATAGAGTTTTTCATTTTGCATCCATTTTTCTATGTTTTGCTTGGCAAGGTTTGTTGCAAAGCTTGGATGCTGCTCTATATAGGGCTGTAAATCCAATGCTAAGTTTTTTTGCACCATATATTCATACACATGGTTATAACCAATACCTGCAAAGCTAACGACATCCGGCACTTTACCCACTTGCAAAAGGTCTTCCAATTTATTGAGAAGTTCCTTGCCCGACGGCATAGAAAGCAAGTGCAAGCGCACAGGATGTTCTTTTTCAAAATCTTGAAAAATATCTCGCATACGTTTATGGTCTTCTTCCATAGTGCCCCATGCGTGCAAAATGGTTATTTCTGTTGTTTCTTTAGGTAAGTACAAAGTATTTTGCATTTGTTGCCACAACAACACGGCAACCGCAAGCAATAATATAACACTTACTACCCACATTATTTTTTTCATGCTTTATACTCTCTTGGGGAACAACCCGTAAACTTTTTAAACACTTTAGAAAAATAGGCCGTATCTTCAAAACCCACTTGTTCTGCAATTTCATAAATTTTGAAATGGTTTTGCAAAATAAGCTGTTTGCTTTTTTCTATGCGTTTTTGCATAACATAGGCAAACAAATTATTCCCTTTCTTATTTTTATATAAGCGACTTAAATAGCTGCGGTTGGCATGCAAGGCTTCTGCCATATCGTCCAATGTAAAATTGGTATACAAATGTTCTTCTACAAATTGCTCCATTTGGTGAATTAAACTCGGGTTTTCTTCTGCCTTGCAATCTAAAATTTGCTTTTCCAAGTTATGAATTGCTTTTTCTACGGCTTGTTGTAAATCTTCCAAAATAGAGATTTTTAAAACATATTCACACACACTATACTTAATGGCTGTTTTGGCATAGGAAAAATCCTCATAGGCGCTGAGTATAATGATTTGTGTTTCCGGATAAGTTTCATAGAGTTGCTTTGCAAGCTGTAAACCGTCCATCACCGGCATTTTAATATCGGTAAGCACAATATCTGCCGGGCATTCTTCCATTTTTTCTAAAAGCTCCTCACCATTTTGTGCAACAAAACAAAGCTCACAATTCAATTTTTGCCACGGAACCAATTTTTGCAAAACTTCACGAATATACAATTCGTCATCTGCTGCGATTACTCTCCACATGCTGTATCCCTTTCTATAGGCAATTGTATTTGTACACAAGTGCCTTCCCCTGCTTTGCCTTCTATATGAAAGCTTGCTTTATTGGCATATAGTATTTGTAATAAACGTTTGATATTTTGAATAGAGGTATGCGTATGTTCCTTGGTAGGCTCTGTTTCTTGATTTTGGTACCCTATACCATCGTCTTGAATATCTATATGCAAGGTATCAGCTTGTTCATAAATATGCAAGTTTAAATGAAACTGCTCTTTCTTTGGTTCCATACCGTGTGCTATGGCGTTTTCTACCATGGGTTCAATGAGCAACCTTGGTATGAGGCAATGCTTTAAAGCATTATTTGCATATTCTATTTGGTAGCAAAGTTTATTGCCAAAGCGTTCCTTTTGTAAATGCAAATAAAACTGCACGAGCTCCATCTCTTCTGCCACGGTTATTTTTTCTTGCTTATCCCTAAAAATTTTGCCTTGCAAAAGCTTAGAAAAAGCATGTATACTTTCGTACAAAGAATCGTTACCGCTTAATTTTGCCTTTAAAGAAAGCATAGCCAGCACATTAAACGCAAAATGTGGGTTTAATTGAGATTGCAAATATTTTACTTGCGCTTGGGAAGCTAAAATTTGTTTTTCGTACACCTCTGTAATCAGCCTGTGAATTCTACTTGCCATAGTATTAAATACGCTGCTAATTTCATGAAATTCCAAAATAGCATTGTCTTGCATACGCACATGAAAATCCTGCTTACCAAAGGCGCGGATATTATGCATTAACTCTTCTATGGGCGCAAGGATTTTACTGCCAAATGTATAGCTTGCAATAATGGCCACAATGACTATTAGTATGAGCACAAGGCTTAAACTAATCATTAATTGGTTAAGGGTTGCATATACATTCTGCATTGCAATACTCACAAATACTTTTGTGCCAAAGGCCGCATTGCGCATAAAGTACAAAGACTCCATACCATCCATATCGGTTTTGCCAGAATTTTGTAGTTGGGATGAAAGTGCAAACGCATCACTTGCAAACAAGCTTTGCTGCCCTGCATATAAAGCCCAATGTATACCCGTATAATGTTGAATATCAGCAAAAATAGCTTCTACTGCCGGCGTATACAAGGCACAGATGAGCACCCCGTTTTCTTGCATGGCATTGTTTAGCAGACGCACGCATACATACACGATATTATTTTGAACAATACATTGGTAGGTAGTATTGCTTTGTAAAAATATGCCACGCACAGCACTATATTGTGCCAATAAATCTTGTTTTTCTATAAGTGTAAGGGGATAATAATGTTCCAACCGGTTTTGCTTACCACTCAAAAAAACACTGCTTACAAAGGGCATACCTTGCACTGCATTTTGTGCAGAAAATAAATCTATACTTTGTAAAAGCTGTGCATCTGCTTTTTGGCTTGATTGTAAAAACTGCATGATATCTTTATTATGCCGTAAAGATACCACCCCTTGTTCTATAAAAGCAATTTTATCTGTGAGCGCTTTGCTTGTAGTATCCAATTGATAAAGCAATTCTTTTTGGGTGTTTTTAATGCCGGTGAAATAGAATAAGGATATCATAATTATCCCTACTAAAAACACGGTACCCACACAAATAGAGATGAGCAGCTTAGCCAATTCTTTTTTTAAGCTTTGTTTGCTTTGCATACTTCTTCCTTAATTTACACGAAAACCATAATAATTTTGGCAACGTTTGCCCGTTTTATAATATGCTTGTATTGCTTTTTGCAATGAATTAGTAGCATTTGCAGACAGAGGATCTTGGTTTTGAAATACCCTCTCTCTCATTTGCGCATCATCGCTCGCAAAAGGAACCAATGTAAAGTTTTTAGAGAATGCAGCAATACGTGATTGTGGCATAATTTCTGCAAAAACAGGGTCCATAAGCCATGTTTCGCACAGTAAAACAGGTGGACATTCAAAATACTTTGCAAAGAAGTTTGGTGCCATCTGTAAGGATTCCTGCACCAAAGCATTGTCTAACACTTCGCCTTCCGGAATATGGGTATCCAGCACAATATCATTGGGTTGATATAGAATTTGATAATCCTTTATAAAAAAACGCTTTGCTTGCTCTTCTATTTTACCGTTTACAATAGGGCAGCCTATATAATACTCCCCTTCGGTTTGTAAAGGTAAAAATATATCGCCTTGCTGAACCTGTGCATGTATGCATTGTATAGTGCCATTGTAATGTTGCAAAATATAACAAGGCATGGGCATGGCACGCAACATAAATTGCAACCTGCCCAAGCGAAACAATTGGCCACGCACATGGTTTTGCAACCAGCCATATTCTATAAGCCCATAGTGGCCAGTTTGTTGATAGCAATGCTCCATCCAAATATGGATGTCGCTCAGGGTATGGTTCAATATAGAGAGAGGTATCTTTTTTTGCCTGTAAAAGCTTTCTATTTGTGGCAGGGCGCTTATAATGGCAAGCAAAGCATGCATATTTTCATGCTTTCCCCATAGCTTTTGCACTTCTTGTTTTGTAGCTACAAGGTCATAACTCCTTGCTTGTAGCTGTAAATTAGACAACTCCTTTTGCAATAAAGCTTGTTTATTTTTATCTGTATTATAATTTTGCACAGCAAAAAGAATGGCCTCCCATTGCGATGGGGTAAAAGAAATTCTTTGTTTTGCGAATTGCAATGCTTGCTCCATAGGGTGCTCCTGTTTTTTGTTTTATGGTAACATAGCTTATTATAAAATGCAAACCTTGTGTTTTGATACATTTTACATGCGCGTGCAAATATAATAAAACGATATAAAAAAACACCCAAAGCCTAAGCCTTGGGTGAAAGAATATTATTTTAAAATTTGTAATAATACCATCTCGGCAGCGTCGCCACGACGAGGACCTTTTTTAAGAATGCGAGTATAACCGCCAGCGCAACCTTTTTCTGCATTGCGTTTTGCAAATTTAGGTGCGTATTCACGGAACAACTTTTCAACCACTGGGTGATTGTTAGCTTTGCTGCGTTCTTTAAAGTCGTCTTTTTCTTCGTCTTTATTGCGTTCTGCTTTTAAATCATACAAGTAAGCCATAATTCTACGACGAACTGCTAATTTTTGTGGTGTATCATTTTGAACGGTTAAGGTAACCAATTGACCTTTTTCGTTATGGTATTCTTTGGTTGCTTCTACGCTTTGGTCGTAAACGCCCATTGCCAAAGTGATTAATTTTTCGGCGATAGGTTGTACTTCCTTAGCACGAGCGAGAGTTGTTTCAATTTGACCGTACCAGATTAATTGTGTAACCTGATTGCGTAACAAAGCTTTGCGTTGCCCTGCAGTACGGCCCAACTTTCGTTGAAATGCCATGTTGTTTCCTCCTTATATGATGGGATTATTCTTCGCTGTCTTGGAAAGACAAACCCATAGCAAGCAGTTTTTCTTCTACTTCTTCTAAAGATTTTTTACCAAGATTACGAACTTTAATCATGTCTTCCTTATTGCGTTGCACAAGTTCGGCTACTGTGTTAATACCTGCTCTTTTTAAGCAGTTATAGGCTCTTACGGTTAAGTCCATCTCTTCGATAGACATATCCAAGCCCTTGTCCCCTATTTCTTCGCTTGGGGCGTTGAATGTCATAGGGGTTGCTTGATCTGTTAAACCAACAAACATTTGTAAATGTTCTACCAAAATTTTGGCTGCCATAGCCATGGCTTCGTCTGGGTGGATGGAACCATCGGTCCAGATTTGCATGGTTAAAGCGTCAAAATCAATGGATTGGCCAACACGGGTATCCTGTGTTTCATATTGCACCTTTGTTACAGGTGTATAGATAGAATCCACAGCGATATCGCCAATTACCATGCTTTCGTTTTTGTTTTTATCGGAAGTGCAATAGCCTCTGTCTTTGCCAAAATTGATGCTCATGGTAAGCCTTGCACCCTTGTTAACGGTTGCAATGTGTTGATCTTTTTTAACCAATTCGATTTCTTCATCACCGATGATATCGCCAGCAGTAACAACTGCAGGGCCTTCTACATCGATTCTACAAGTTTTCACTTGGTCGGTGAACATTTTTACAGATAGCTTTTTGATGTTTAGAATGATTTCCGCTACATCTTCTTTTACGCCAGGTATTGCACTAAATTCGTGGCTAATACCATCTATATGTATACTTGTTGCGGCAGCACCAGGAATGGAGCTTAACAGCACACGGCGCAATGCATTGCCAAGTGTGGTACCAAAACCTCTTTCAAGAGGTGCGATTTCATACTTTGCATAGCTTGCATCTGCGTTTAATTCTACACAAGATATACTGGCTTTTTCCATTTCTATCATACAAAACCCTCCATATTGTAATAAAGTTCAGTGAGGGAAGCTAAAACTAACGGCTGTAGAATTCTACGATTAGGTTTTCAGAGAATTCTTCGCTAATGTCTTCACGTGTTGGAAGTGCATTTACTGTGCCGCTTAATGCTTCAGCGTTCAATGTTAACCATTTTGGCAATACGGTTTTGATTCCTTCAGAACGAAGTTCTTTAAAGAAAGGAATATCACGGCTGCCAGGAGCAACGCTTACTACATCATTTAAGCTTACAGAGAAGCTGGGAATGTTAACTCTTTTACCATTTACATAGATATGGCCGTGGTTTACAAGTTGACGGGCATGGCGACGAGATGCGCTAAAGCCAAGTCTGAATACCACGTTGTCTAAACGGCGTTCGCATAATAACAGAATGTTTTCTGCGGTGTTACCTTTTAATTTACGGGCGCGTTCATATAATAGACGGAATTGTTTTTCCAAAATACCATATATAAAACGAACTTTTTGTTTTTCTTTTAATTGAAGTCCATATTCGCTTACCTTTTTGCGTTTGTCTGCGCCAGGGTTACGAGTAGACTTTTTATTGGAGTATCCCAAAGCAGCCGGAGATACACCCAATGATCTACAAGTTTTTGCGATTGGTTCACGATTTCTTGCCATTTTGAATCTCCTTTCTTAAACTCTTCTGCGTTTAGGAGGACGGCAACCATTGTGAGGAATGGGTGTTACGTCCTTGATCATGTTTACATCAAGACCGGCTGTTTGTAAAGCGCGAATTGCTGCTTCACGGCCTGAGCCAGGTCCTTTTACATATACTTCTACAGTTTTTAAACCGTATTCTAAAGAAGCTTTTGCTGCAGTTTCTGCTGCCATTTGAGCTGCAAATGGTGTGGATTTTTTGCTTCCACGGAAGCCCAAACCACCAGCACTTGCCCATGAAAGAGCATTACCATTGATATCTGTAATGGTTACAATGGTATTGTTAAAAGAAGAGCGAATATGCGCTGCACCGCGTTCTACTAATTTTCTTTCACGGCGTTTACGCGTAGCCCTTTTTACTTGCTTTTTAGGTGCCATTTATAAATTCCTCCGTGCGATATCGCTATTTAGTTGCCTTTTTCTTACCGGCAATAGTGCGTTTTGGTCCTTTGCGTGTTCTTGCGTTTTGTTTTGTGTTTTGACCACGAACTGGTAAACCACGACGATGACGAACGCCTCTGTAACAACCGATTTCTACCAAACGCTTAATGTTGAGGGAAACTTCACGACGAAGGTCACCTTCAACCTTAACATTATGCTCAATATAGTCACGAAGTGCACTCACTTCCTGTTCGGTTAAATTTTTGATGCGTGTGTCGGGATCAATACCGGTTTCAGCGATAATTTTCTTTGCTGTTGTGAGACCGATACCTAAAATGTAAGTAAGCCCAACCTCTACACGCTTTTCTCTGGGTAGGTCAACACCCGCTATACGTGCCATGTGTACCAAACACCTCCATAATTTTTTCTGGATAAAATCCAATATAGTAATCTATGGTAAAAAGCAATTGGAAACACTTTACAGTGTTCAGCCGCCCAATCACTCAACCGACGACAATCTTAGATATAATAACATAAATGTATAGAATTGTAAATACTTTTTTGTAGATTTTGAAAATTTATTTTAAGAAAAATCGGCTTATAGAAGGCCTACAAGCACTGCTATATTAAGCTTTTTTAAAATCTATATATAGTGTTGCCCTCTGCATTTACTTATCCACCCTTCCGGGTGTTTGTAAAAACAGCTTTTTATTTTTCTGCCGGCTTGCGTTTGCCCTCTATCCAAAAATAGAAAGCAATAGATGTAAGCAATACCACGCTGGAAATAACCACTTGCAAACTTGGCACTTCTTTAAAGATAATAAAGGCTAAAATGCTGCCAAATACAGGAGCGGTAAGCTTCATAGCGCCTACAAAGTTAGCTTTTAAATGTTTTAAGCACAGGCTATACATATTATGGCCAAGCAAATTGCAGAACAGAGCCAAGCCGAAAGCCGTGGCTATATTTATCCTTGGATAACCAAACAATGCCTCCCCTTGCAGAAGGGCAACCGCCAAGCATACCAACAAGCTTACAAAATATAAATTTAATGTATAGCTTGGTGTAGAAAGCACCTTGCGTACACTGCGCCCGATAAGCGTATACACAGCAGCAGCAAAGGCGGCACAGAGCGCTAAAAAATTGCCCCACATATATTGTGCCATATTGTCTTGTGCACCAATCACAGCGGTGGATTTACCTGTAATAACAAATACCGCCGCTACCATGGCAATACAAAGGCAAACCCAACCGAGCAAACTGATTTTATGGTGTTTAAAGAAGCTCTCATACAAGGCAATAAAAATAATTTCCGTACACATTAGAATATTGGCTTCCGCTACACCGGAATAGCGCACGGCTTCAAAAAATGTGATTAAGTGAATGGCAAATATGACCCCACTGAGCGCATTTAAAAGCAATATTTTTTTGGAAAGGTTTTTGTATTCATGCCTACACTTAAGCAACACATAAGGCAACAGCATGGCGCAAATAAACGCCAGACGATAGGCTGCCAGCACCACGCTGGGTATGCCAACGGAAAGCTTTACCAATATGGCAGAGCTGGAAACAAAAAAGCAACCAATCACTAAGAGTACAATAGCCATGCATTTCTTCCTTTATTTTAAAATAGAGTATCATCGTTCCGGGTAGAGCTTGGCAATCAGTGCCAAGGTACGTTGTTCACCCAAGGGGCTGAGCCTATAACAATGGCTACATTCCTGAATATATTTGTAATGACGCAGGTCTTTAATGGTGCGCTTAAGTCTATCCTGCGGCCAGTTTAGATGCCTGCCTATACTTTCGGCACCTGTTTCAATATCGCCATCATCGTCATTTTGGTGATGATAAACGTGAATTAAAAAGGTATCCATAAAAAAGTCGCGTTTTTGCATGCGTCTGTGCAAAAGTACACCCACAATGCCTTGTTGTTTAGAAAACAAAAGCACAAGCAAAAACAGAATACCCAGCACAGAAGCCATAGCGCCCGCAATGCTTATATCGAACACAATGGCCACTCGATAGCCTATAAATGCACTAAGTATGGCAAAAAACACAGAAAGTATAAGCATAACATGCAATTTTTTAGTAAGCAGATACGCTGTAGCAGGCGGCGCTGCCATAAAGGCAATAACCAGTATAGAACCCATGGATTCAAACGCACCAACTGTGGTAAGCGATACCAAAGACATCAGCAAGTAAAAAATCAAAGTAGGCATAAAACCTACGGCAGCAGCAAAACCGGGATCAAAGGAGCTTAATTTCAACTCCTTAAAAAGCACGCTTACAAAGGCAAGATTGAATATAAATAATACCAAACCAACATAAATACCTTTGGCACCTATATCTACACCTGCCACTACAAAGCGTTCAAAAGGAGCAAAGGCAAGCTCGCCCAGAAGAACGGTATCGGTATCAATATGAACATTACTTGCAAATTTACTGATTAAAATAATGGCAATAGAGAACAATAAGGGGAATACCATACCGATGGAGCTATCCTCACTTACAAGTTTAGTATTATGCACCAATTCGGTAAGCCATACAGTAAACAAGCCCATCAGGGTAGCAAAAATAAGCAATAAGGGGCTGTTTAAATCACGCACCACAAAAAAGGCAAGTACAATGCCAAGCAATATAGTGTGCGTAATAGAATCCGCCATCATATTCATTTTGCGCAAAAACAGAAAACTACCGCAAAGGGCACAGGCAGCAGCTGTAAGAACAGCAATGAGTTGAATTTCTATATCAGGATTGAACATAGTTTCCCTCCCTTATCGCTTTACGCATTTTGGCACGGCGTATGCTTTTTTGTACAATGCCTCGTTCCGGAGCAAAGAGCAAACTGAACAATGCAACAAGCGATATAACAAGCACAATGCTGGCGCCTGTAGGTATATCCTGATAGAGAGAGCTTGCAAGCGTGCCACACACGCCTGCAAAACAGCCGAACACAGCAGAAAGTAACATCATAAGCCAATAACGACTTGTCCATTGCCTTGCTGCTACGGCAGGCGCAACAACCATGGCGCTCATGAGCACCACACCCACACTTTGTATGCCAACTACAATGGCAATGGCAATAAGTAAAGTAATCACAGCATGGACGGCTTGCACCGGAATGCCTACACTTTTGGCAAAATCCTTATCAAACATACTGATTTTTATTTGTTGCCACAAAAGCAATACCACTGCCAAACAAAACAGCGTGGCCATGCCCATCATACGCACATCCGACTGCAAAAGAGAAGAGGCTTGCCCATATAAAAAATGATCTAAACCCGCTTGGCTTGCATTGGGTGATTTTTGTATATAGGTTTTTAAAACCAGACCGAAACCAAAAAACACAGAGAAGCTAACAGCCAAGGCAGCGTCAAATTTAATTTTGGTAAAACGTGTAATAAGCATTACAAAAAATACAGATAACAGGCCACTTGCCAAAGCGCCAAGCAGCATAGGTACAATTTGTTTTGTGCCAATCAGCATAAAACCAATCAAAAGGCCGGGCAAAGCGGCATGAGAAATGCCATCGCCAATTAGTGCTTGTTTATTGAGCACTGCCAAACAAGCCAATATGCCACTAAGCAAACCCAACAAAGCAGAGCCTTGCGCTACGGTAAGAAATGTATAATCTTGAAAAAGTGTAACAAGGTTCATAGCTACACTTCCTTCAAAGCGGGGGCTTTTGCCTTACCGCGATAACATATATTTAAATTCTCTTGGGTAAAAATTTCTTTGGTTGGCCCCGCCGCCTTAACGGTTACATTTACCATTAATAAATAATCAAAATATTCGGCAACGGTTTGTAAATCATGATGCACAACCACGATGGTTTTGCCTTCGTCCCTAAGCTCCTTTAATAAGGAAATAAATGTTTTTTCGGTTTGTGCATCTACACCTTTAAAGGGTTCGTCCATAAAATAGAGGTCAGCTTGTTGTGCCAAGGCGCGTGCCAAGAACACCCTTTGCTGTTGCCCGCCGGAAAGCTGACTGATTTGCCTTGTAGCAAACTCCGCCATACCCACGCGTTGCAACATTTGCATAGCCATTTGTTTGTCTTCTTTACCGGGGCGTTTAAACCAGCCCAAATGTGCATAACGGCCCATAAGCACCACATCAATAGCGCGGGCTGGGAAATCCCAGTCCACACTACCGCTTTGTGGCACATAAGCAATATGTTTTTTTGCATTTTTACCATATTTCAGTTCCAACAATGGAAAACGCACAAAACCAGATAAGGTTTTAAGCATGCCGTTCACAGCCTTAATGATGGTAGATTTACCTGCACCATTGGGACCAATAATTCCTGTAAGTGTGCCGGCAGGAATCTCTATATCAATATCCCATACAACTGGTTTTAGATCATACGCAACGGTTAAGTCATGCACACTTAAGGCAATTGTTTTCATACTACCCCTCTCTATTGTAAGGCGTTTACAATGGTTTCTGTGTTGTATTTTACCATGGCAATATAGCTAAACAAGCTATCTTCTTCATTGCCTAAGGAGTCTGAAAGCAATGCGCCGCCAATTTGCGTTTCAAAGCCTTGTGATTTTACAGCCTCCTGCAAGGCACGAATGGATTTATCACCGGTAGAAGTTTCAATAAAAATTGCTTTAACTTTAGATTCTACAATAAAGTTTGCAAGCGAAGAAATAGCAGAAGTGGAGCTTTCTGCATCGGTAGAGATACCTTGCACGCCCTTTACTTCTATACCGTAGGCACGACCAAAATACGAAAACGCGTCATGTGCTGTAATGAGTACACGGCTTTTTTGGGGAATGCTTTGTATTTGTTCACGAACCATTTGATCCAAGGCGGTTAATTCTTGCAAATATTTTTCTGCGTTTTTTGCATAGAGCGCACTATGTTCCGGCATAACTTTAGAAAGCTCTTGCGTTACATATTGTGCGGCTTGCATCCAAAGGGTAACATCAAACCAAATATGCGGGTCTACTACATTTGGGTTCTCTGCATCATGCAGAAGTTGAGAAGAATCTATACCGTTTTCCAAAGAAATAATGGTTTTATTCATACGTTCTAAATTTTCCAACACTTTGCCGAGCCTGCCCTCCAGGTGCATGCCATGCATTGCAATAATATCTGCTTGTTGCAGTTTACGCACGTCCCCCGCGCTTGCTTGATAGATATGCGGGTCAAGCCCTACGCCCATCAAGCCTTCCAGCTCTACGGTATCGCCCGCGATGACACGCACAAGGTCATACAACATGGTAGTGGTAGTAATTACTTTGGGCTTTGCTTGTGCAAAACCAACATGAACCGACAAGCATAAGCACAATGCACATGCTAAACAGAGCCATTTTATAAGTTTCATATATCCTCCTGCGAAGTGTAAACCACTTCTTTTTTTATATTTCCCACTTTAACCACATATTATATCAAAGGTTGTATTTTTCTAAACGAACGCTACGTGCGTTTATTTCTGTATCGTCCATTTCGTTGTATGCATCATATGGTGCATTGGGGTCGTGTACTTTTACCGCTTTGCTCGGATCGCACAATTCTGTACAATGTGCAAATGCAAAAGCGATGCTGTCTGCCCAACCGGTATGCCCGGTAATAATTTTATATACTTGCCTTCTTTGCAATAAGGTATTTCGCAGTGCCTGCAAAGAACGTACAGCCAAGGCATTATCCTCTGCCAATTTATTTATAAAGCTATAGCCACCATCTTTACCAAACCAAATGGTATCGCCGGTGAACAAATAGCTATCATCAATAATATAAACCAAATGCCCCCATGTATGACCGGGCGTTAAAATACATTCCACTTTAATATCTTCAATATAGAAAATATCACCATCTTTTAACAGCACTTTGGGATTGTCTATTTTTACCTGGGGTAATGTAAAGCGTCCATTCATTACTTTACGCCTGCGTTTGCCTTCTAAATATTCGTTCTCTATTTCGCCTATATAAATGGTAGCATGTTGAAAAAGCAAATCACTATCTCTTTCTACCGCACCCACATGATCGGTATCCTGATGGGTAATAAGAATATGCTGTATTTGCTTTGCTTCCATATCCAGCCAGCCCATTTTTTCTTTTAAACGAGCATAATTATAGCCGGCATCAATCATGATGGTTGTATTGCCCTTCGTATAGAAAAAAATATTTGCAACATATTCGCGCACACATTTTACATGTTCATCAATAGAACCTGTATTGATGGGCTTAAATATTTCTTTGCCCCTATACATAAAAGACATAAATTTTTCTTGAAACTTTGATGCAAATTTAGACATAAAGAAAGCCTCCTATAAAAAAGTGCTTCCCTTAACCCTATTTTTATTCCAGCAAAAGTTTAATTTTGGTGATCTATGGCCGCATGCACAAACGCTTTAAACAAAGGATGTGGATTGTTCGGGCGGCTCTTAAACTCCGGATGGAATTGTACTGCCACAAAGAAGGGGTGATTTTTTATCTCTACAATTTCTACCAAATTGCGTTCTTCATTTTTGCCAGCAATCACAAGGCCTGCATTCATGAATTCATTCATAAAACGGTTGTTAAATTCATAGCGGTGCCTATGGCGTTCTTCAATTTCTGCTTTGGCATAAGCCTTATAAGAAGCAGTGCCTTCACGCAAACTGCATTTGAATTTGCCAAGGCGCATAGTGCCACCCAATTGATGCAGGTCCTGGTCTGCCATAAGGTCAATCACAGGGTAGGTGGTATGCGGATCCACCTCGGTGGTATTGGCATCTCGCCAATTGAGCACATTGCGTGCAAATTCAATAACGGCAAGTTGCATACCCAAGCAAATGCCCAAGAATGGAATGCTCTTGGTGCGTGCATACTTAATGGCGTGCATTTTGCCTTCTAAGCCACGTTCACCAAAACCGCCCGGCACCAAAATGCCCTGTACATCTTTTAATTTTTCTTCTACATTGGTGGCGGTTAGGGTTTCGGCTGCTACCCATTGAATATCCACATGAGCGTGCCTGTCAATACCACCGTGCAGCAAGGCTTCTACAATACTGAGGTAAGCGTCCGGAAGATCTACATATTTACCAACCAAGGCAATTTTTACAGTACTTTGGGTGTTTACAATATTATCTACCATTTGCTGCCATGCGCCAAGTTCAATATTATTAAGTGGCAATTTTAAAAGTTCGCACACCTTGCTATCCAAGCCTTCTTGGTGTAAGAGCAGTGGCACTTCATAAATGCTTTTTGCCGTGAGGTTTTGAAACACTTGGTCGTTTGGTAAATTGCAGAACATGGAAAGTCGTTCCCTTGCACCTTGAGAAATAGGCACTTCGCTACGGCAAACCAAAATATCGGGGTAAATACCTATACCGCACAATTCTTTAACAGAATGTTGGGTGGGTTTGGTTTTCAGCTCCCCTGCCACGCGAATATAGGGCAAAAGGGTTACATGAAGATAAAGACAATTTTCACTGCCCACTTCTTCTTTCATTTGGCGAATGGCTTCTAAAAAAGGCAAGCTTTCAATATCTCCCACGGTGCCACCGATTTCGGTAATTACAACATCGGGTGCGTTTTCGCTTCTGGAAACAGCCAATATATTTTTCTTAATTTCGTTGGTGATATGCGGAATAACCTGTATGGTAGCACCAAGGTACTCGCCCCTGCGCTCTCTATCAATTACGGTTTTATATACTCTGCCGCTGGTTACATTGGCCGCTTGCGTTAGGCTTTCATCTATAAAACGTTCATAATGGCCAAGGTCTAAATCTGTTTCGGCGCCATCGTCTGTAATAAACACTTCGCCGTGTTGATATGGGCTCATAGTGCCGGGATCTACATTGATGTATGGGTCAAACTTTTGTATAGACACTTTATAGCCACGCAATTTTAGCAATCTGCCCAAGGATGCGGCAGTAATGCCCTTGCCCAAAGATGAAACAACGCCACCGGTAACAAATATAAATTTTGTATTCATGCAATTCACCTCGATAAATTTTCACAAATAAATTATAGCACAAATTAGGGGTCTGCTCAACAAAAAGCAAAAATAGAACAATAAAAAATACCTCTGCAAGCAGAGGTAAATAGATGTTATTTTGTAATGCTTTCACACTGCATATAGGGCACAAGCACTTCCGGAATGGTAACACTGCCATCTTCATTCTGATAATTTTCCAAAATGGCGGCAACGGTTCTGCCTACGGCTACACCGGAACCGTTGAGTGTATGAGCAAATTCCGGTTTATCTTTGGCACTGCGCTTAAAACGAATGCCTGCACGGCGTGCTTGGAAATCTTCACAGTTGCTGCAGGAAGAAATTTCTACATAGCGGTTGTAGCTTGGCATCCAAACTTCAATATCATAGGTTTTGGCTGCACTGAAGCCTATATCGCCGGTGCAAAGGGCAACCACTCTATATGGCAAGCCAAGCAATTGCAATACATGTTCTGCAGATTGGGTCATGTGCTCTAATTCTGCATAACTCTCTTCCGGTTTGGCAATTTTAACAAGCTCTACCTTATTGAATTGATGTTGACGAATGAGGCCTCTGGTATCACGGCCGGCAGAACCTGCTTCTGCGCGGAAACATGTAGAATAAGCAGTATGACGAATAGGCAATTGCTCTACAGGCAAAATCATATCACGGTAAAGGTTGGTAACAGGCACTTCTGCAGTAGGGATAAGAAAGGTATCTTTGTCTACTTTATAGGCATCTTCTTCAAACTTTGGCAATTGGCCTGTGCCTTCCATAGTGCTACGGGTTACCATGTAAGGCGGATAAATTTCTTCATAGCCATTTTTTACGTGTTCGTTTAAGAAAAAGTTAATAACGGCTCTTTCTAACCTTGCACCAAGGCCTCTGTATACGGTAAACCTTGCGCCGGAAATTTTGGCGGCAGCATCAAAATCTAAAATATTTAAATTGGTGCCAATATCCCAATGGGCTTTGGGTTCAAAGGCAAAGGTTCTTGGTGTGCCCACTTTGCGTTGCTCTACGTTTTCTGTTTCATCTTTACCGATAGGGGTAGTAGGGCTTGGAATATTAGGGGTGGTCATTAAGAAAGCTTGGATGCGGGCATCTATTTCTGCAATTTGGGCATCCAATGCTGCAATGGTATCGCCCACTTTGCGCATTTGCTCCATAATTTCATCGGCATTGCCACCAGCTTTTTTAATGGCACCAATTTGCTTAGAAACGCTGTTGCGTTCGCTTTTGAGCTCTTCTACTTTTACAAGCAATTCACGGCGCTGTTTGTCATCTTGCAAAACGGCGTCTAAGGAAATATCCTTATTGCGATTTTTAAGTGCATCTACAAGCACTTGTGGATTTTCTCGAATAAGACGAATATCTAACATATATACTCCTTTTGGGCAATAAAAAAAGCCCCTGATATTTGGGACGGAAATTCCGCGGTGCCACCCATATTGAAGCCATGCTTCCACTTGAATATGCGATATTGGGCATAAACCATGCAGCTCTTCGCCGCTTGCTCCGGGGCGGAAAACCTTAGGTGTTGCTTTACACCAGCCAGCAACTCTCTGTAAATAGTAAGATATATTCCCCATCTACGCAATATTATTATATGCTTGGGCCAAGGCTTTGTCAAGAATATGGAAACAAAACTTGTGTATTAAACAATAAACCGAGCTATTTAGTATATTTATAAACAATTGAAATGTATAAATTGTTAATTTAATATAAATGTTGTATTTTTATTCATTTATATAGTATGGTTTTAAAGCATGGTTTTTTAAGGAGTATGTATGAAATTCAGTACAAAACATATTTTTACAGAAGAACAGGTACTTGCTGCACTGCAATCCATTTATTTGAAAGCAATACACGGTATACCCAAAGTAGATATAAGCGTAAAAGAACTTGCCCATAAATATGTAAAGCGTTACGGCACCGCCCAAAGCGCTTGCAGGCATATGCTGAACAACCAAATTGTGAAATGTTCTGCCTCCGGTTTTTTAACTGGATTTGGTACTTTTTCCAGCTTGCCCATAAACTTAACAGTAAACGTGGCCAGTGTATTATATTTTCAAATGCATATGATTGCTTGTGCTGCCTATTTAGCCGGCATGAATTTAGAAGACTTTCAAACCGAAACCTTGGTATATGCTTGTTTAATCGGTGTTTCCTTAGAAAAGGTACTAAACCATTACGGGTTTACAGTAGGCGATAAAGTAGCAAAGAAAACTGTAAATAAAATTTCCGGCAAAGTTTTAATTAGAATTAACCAAAAAATTGCATTGCGCTTAATGGCAAAATTCAGCAGCCGCGGTTTGCTCATTGCCGGCCATGCAATACCTGTGCTTGGTGCATTGGTATGCGGGGGCTGGATTTAACCATCACTAAAAAACTTGCCAAAAGAAGTTATGCCTGGTTTATGGAACAAAATTATCATGAACTCCACGCGCATGACGAACAAACAAAAGAGTGTGCAGAAATTGCCATACACGAAATACAGGAAGATATCCAAGACACCATGACCGCAGATGTTAACTTTAACAATGCACCCGACTATGAAGCCTAAACAAAACACTTTACTTTCTTAAATATCGTGGATAATATTTTCAAGAAAAAACAGCCCATTCTAAAAAGAAAAGGCTGTTTTTATTATGCAATTTCTTGTAATAAAGCTTGCACATCACATTCCTCAACAAATCCGGGATCCATATGGCATAAGAAATACCAATCTGTTTCATCGGGATGTTTGTACATAATAGCTTCGCCATCTTGAGAGCCATAGAAGGCGCGATCTACTGCATAACCTTGGGCAGAAAGCAAAGCTTTCACTTTTTCATATTTTTCTTCCCTTTGGGTAATGTAATTTTTAAGTTCTGCATTGTTTACAAAATAGGCATCTACCCTGGTTGCATCATCTACCATACCCCCGCCTTGCATAGAAAGATTCGGAATTTCATTCCAATACATTTCTACCTCTGTATCTTCCGGAAACATATAACGTGTAAAAGGTACAATGTGGCCATTGCTTTCCACTTCTGTGTACAAAGGTAATGCTTTGGGATCTATAAATTCATATTCAAAGCCGTCCTCTTCTTTCATTGTATAACCGGGTATGGTTTTGGCAAAGGCTCTGCCTTGTTCCAAGGTTTCAAAAACACCTACTTTGGTTTCTGTTTCTTCTTGCACAAATGTTAATAAATACATAATAAATTCCTTATATTAGCTAATTTGTTTGCTATAATAATGTTTTACCATAAAGTCGTCCTGATGGATATTGTTGAGCACTGCGCCTGCAAGCTTTGCACCGGCATTTTCAAAATATTCAACAGCATGTTGCAATTGCTCTTCTGTAGTTGCATTGTGTTGCACTACAAGCAAAGTGGCATCACACGCTTTGGCAAGCAAGGCAGCTTGGGTGCCATTGATGACGGAAACAGAGTCTACAACAATATAATCAAACTGTTGTTTTACTTCTTGCAAAAGGTCTGTGGTGGCTTTGGCATGCAATAGTTCCAACGGAAATTCTACACTTTGTGTACAAGAGAGTATACTAAGCCCTTGCAACTCTTGTATGCAAGCTTCTGCAACACTTGCTTTGCCTTGCAAAACATCTACAATATCTGCACCATTACCAAGGGCATAAGCTTTGTTTCCACTTTGTAAAGAAAAATCCAGCAACAATGTTTTTTTGCCTAAATCATGCAAGGCTTTTGCTAAACCGTAAGCTACATAACTTTTGCCTTCTTTTGCATTTGCACTGCTTATTTGTAAAGTAAAGGGTGCAACGCATTGCAAAACAATATTACTGGCAAGTTCTTGAAATTCCAGACGAACATTTGAGTTATTTTTCATATTGTTGCCTCCTAATTTTGTTTAGAAATACTGCCCAGCACTTTGATTTTTTGTTTTACTTGTAATACAGACCTGATACGCCCATCTGTAAAGAATGCAAAAACCAAATACATAGCCATAAGACCAGCACCGGCTATGCCACCAAGTATGGCTTGTTTTAAAACAGTACGTTTACTAAAATACCCTTTCTGTATTTCAAATTCCTTTAATGCTTCTATCTCTTGTTTTGCTTTTTCTAACTCTACTTCTTTGTCTTTAAGATCCAAGACCATCACTGCATCTTTACTTGCCGGTTCAATAATTTCCGCCTTCTCAAAAACAGAATAGGTATTTACATAATCTACAAATAATTTTGCAAGATAATTTGCGTAATATACACTATGTTCTTCAGAAGGTAAAGGAGCCATTACCCTTGCAACGCCAAAATTATCATCTAAGACTACTCTAAAATTATTCAATAAATCGGGCAACAAATATCCGTCTTTTTCCATTTGTTGTAACAAATCCTGCTGATTTAGTATTTTTTTGTAGAACATATTTATATATTTTTCGTCTATATTGCTACGTATACTATCTGCAACGGGTAAAATTTGAATACTTGCTTGCACAATGCACACTTCATTTAAGTTTGCTTTCTGCTCATCTACATTTTTTTCTTGATAATACTCCAGCGGTTGCAATGTCTTGGCTTCACTAACGAATGCTTTATCTATGCTAAAGTTATTGTTAATATAGTCTGCATGTTTTTCAGCATAACGATTGACGAATTCCAAAAGCAATCTTTCTTGTTGTTTATTTTCACTAAAAGCTGTAATATATATTATATTTTCAGAAAAAAGATACTTTACTTTTGCCATGGAGCGCAGCTGTGACAAAGAGCCCAATTCTTTAAAATCTTTATACAGATCTTTTAAAAAATCCATTTTATTGATGAACAGTTGATAATCGATGTTGCTGTTTCCTGCGTATGTTTTTAAAACATCTGTAGCATTCTCTTTTAAGAGCACGGAGCAAATTGTTTTAAAACGATACATATTTCCTTCTTGTTTGCCTGTTTCTTTCGCCACTTGTTCTGCTATTTTTTTTTGGTGGTCATCCATTCGTTTCGTTTCTTTGTATACGCCAAAAGCCCCTAATGCAACAGCAAATACCAGGGCAAGCGCAATTATTTTTACACTATGCGAAAGCAAATAATAGAACAGCTCCTTGATATTCAAATCCTTTTCAGAATCCTGAGAAAATTGATTTTGCATTGTTTACTCCTATTCTTGTTTTGTACTGCGATCTTCTCCCTCACGGAAGGACCAATACACTTCATTAGCAAGGGGTTGCACCCCATAAGCAGCTGCCAATTCATCTAAGGTTACCATATAGTAGCCATTTTGCGTTAGCCATTCGCCTATGAGAGGAATCGCCAGATGGGTTTGAAAGCCGGTATCATGCATGAGCACAATATCACCATCTTTTACATTGTCGCGCACAGAATAAAATATACGCTTACGCGGTTTTCCGGTATAGTCGTAAGTATCTACACTCCACTGAATAATAGGCAAGCCGATATCTGCCTCTGCCCATGGTGGATAGGTACCGCCCGGTGCTCTAAAGTACCTTGCTTTCTCACCCACAAGTTCCAAAGTAATGGCGTCTACATCTGTCAGTTCCTTACGGCGTCTTTCAAATGTTTTCATACTATAGCCGCTCCAATGCTGCATGGTGTGGTTGCCAAGCAAATGGTTTTCACTCATTTGTATGGGCAGAACATACCCAAAGGGCTCCATTTGTTTGCCTACAAAAAAATAATTCATTCTGCCACCCACTTTGCGCATAGCTTGCAAAGTAGAAAAGCTTTGCGGATCTTTAGGGCCATCGTCAAAACTCAAGGCTACAAATTTCCACTTACCATTGTCTGCAATATTGATACCTGTATCGCTAAAAGAAAGCTGTGGATAATAAAAGCGTGCATGCGCAATGGCGTTTTTACCAGCAAACAATTCTTTTTCCGGCAAATGTATGGTAAGCTCCATAGCACTCATGGTAAAGGGTAGCGCATCTACATTTTGCACAAATGATTGTAAAGCCTCTGCATTTACACCTTGGTTAGGATACAAAGCAGAGATTTGTTTTTGCACTTGCAATAAAAAATCTGCTTGGCTATCTTCTGCCAATATTTCAGAAAGTGCAACGCTTTGCCCTGTTTTCAAATTATATAATACGGTATTAAAATCAAAGCCTACCACTTGTTTTTGAAACATTTGCCTTGCAAATACAAGGGTGCTTACATAGTGTTCACCTGTTCTATAATACACAATACCAATTTCAAGGCGGCTGTTCTTATGCCCCTGCTTTTTGGGGTCTGCTTGCAATTGACTTGCATATAAGCTATCAAAAGCATCTACACGTTCTGCAATGGCTGTATTGACTTGCGCATTGCTTGTAATAAGGTATTCTTTATATACGAAGCTTTCGTTGTTGTTCTGTTTTCGCTCCTCTGTTTGCACTTGCATAGCAAAAACAGCAGGAACTTGCTCATATTTTTCTGCAACAGCAGTAAAAAATATGCAAAGCAACAGTAAAATAAAAAGAAGAGTTTTTTTCAAAATAAATAGCCTCCTTTTGCTTATTGTAGCAAAAAGAAGCTATTTATTCAATGTTTTACGTTTTAAAGTGTTTCTACAACATTACCATCTCTACCCAACACACTTACATGCCAAGGTATAAACTTACCACTTTGTTGTAATGCTTTTTTTACAGCTGATTCGAGGCCACTGCAGCAAGGCACTTCCATACGCACGCAATGTACGGATTGTATATCATTACCGGCAATGATTTCAGCCAGTTTTTCTGCGTAGTCCACACCATCCAACTTAGGGCAACCTATCAAAACCACATGGTTTTTAATAAAATCTTCATGAAAACTGCCATAGGAAAAAGCACTGCAGGTAGCGGCAACCAAGAGTTTTGCACCATTAAAGAAAGGTGCATTGGTAGGTGCCAATTTTATTTGCACCGGCCAATTGTAAAGTTTAGAATCGCTTTGGTTGTTTGCATTGTTTTGCATTTGCAACACCGGTGTAAATCCCTTATGTTCTGGCTTAGCGGGCATAGCAAACAAATTGCTTTTGGTTTCTTCTTTATGGCTTGCAAAGGTAATCGGTGCATGGAAACTTGCACAGGGGCTTGTTTTACCTTTGCTTTGCATGTGGGCTTGTACTGCCGCTTCATCGTAAGCCAAGGCTTCGCGCATTTCAAAGGAAATAGCTTTTGTAGGGCAGCTTGGCAAGCAGTCGCCAAGGCCATCACAATAATCATCTCTTAAAAGCTTCGCTTTACCGTTTACCATACCAATGGCGCCCTCATGACATGCAGCGGCACATAGCCCGCAACCATTACAAAGCGCTTCATCTATTTTAATAATTTTACGTAACATACCTAACCTCCCTATATATGTTGTAATAATATCACAGTTTGGCAACAAATTCTGTTGTTATTACAACATTTTGCAAATATAAAACTTTTTTTAAAAAAAGACAAGGCTTTTATTTATAAAAAGCTTTGTCTTATATTATTTTTGAAATTCTGTGCCTCTCCAAACGGGAGGGGCTGTGTTTTCTGCAAAATATTCTTCTAAATATAGAATTTTACCATTTTGCAAGGTAAAAATACTTGTGGCATACAGCTCTACATCTTGGTTAAATATTTTATACAAGGCAATCGTTTTGTTTCCCTCTTGCATGGAATGCAGAAGCGCACAGTTCCATTGGCCGGGGTAGGCATGATTGATTTGGGCGAACTGCAAAGCGGTAAAGCTTTCGCTTGTATTGGGCCACACGATACGCGCGTTTTCTGCAAAGCAATATAGAATTTGCTCTGCATTTTGGCTCTGTAAAGCCTGTAAATACTGTTTAATCATGCAAGAAACGTTTTAATTTTGCAATTTCTGTATCACGCAGGCGGCGCCACATGCCGCGCGGCAAGTCCCCTAATTCCAGTGGACCAAAACGCACACGGCGAAGAAGCAATACTTGATGCCCAACAGCCTCAAACATTTTTCTTACTTGCCTGTTTTTGCCTTCATGTATGGTAATGGTAGCATCACAATGCTCCTCTGTACTGCCAAGCAAGCGCACTTTTGCCTTTGCTGTTTTATAACCATCAATATATACGCCCAGCTCTAATTTTTTGATTTCATCTATACTAAGTTTTCCCGTCATACGCACAAGGTATACTTTATCAACCATGCGGGAAGGGTGCAACATTTTGTTGGTTAAATCGCCATCATTGGTAAGAAGCAATAGGCCTTCAGAGTTATAGTCTAATCTGCCAACAGGGTACAAACGCACAGGATAGTCTTTGAATTTATCCAGCACGGTGTTTCTGCCCTCGTCATCTGAAACGGTGGTAACTTCACCCATGGGCTTATGGTACAAAATGTAGTGTTTGTCTTCAACAATGGCAATGGGTTTATGGTCTACATAAACGCTGTCACCCTCATTTACTTGGTAGCCCATTTCCATAATGGTAGAACCATTCACGGTAACCCTACCCTCTTGTATTAGTTTTTCGGCAGCCCTTCTGGAAGCTACCCCTGCATCAGCAATATATTTTTGTAATCGCATATTTTCCTTTCGTTTGCTTTAATGGTAATATTTAAAGCCTTTGCCCATGATATCCATGGTGTCTGTAATATATACAAAGCTTTTGGGGTCTATTTTTTTAGTAATAGAACGCAAAGTCACTGCTTGTTGACGGCTTACAATAGCAATTATAATGGTTTTGGGCAAATGTGTAAATGCACCTTCACCCTTAAAAACAGTAGCACTTCTGCCCATTTTTATAATTGCATCAGATATTGCCTGTGGTTGATCTGTAATAATGTGAAAACATTTGTTGGTTTTGGAATGTTCAAAAACATAGTCTATTACAACGGCTTTAATAAGTAAACCCAAAACGCAAAGCATACCTTTTTGAACATCTTTATAAATAATAAAGCTGCTGCAAGCCATTACCAAATCTATTTTAATTAAGGCGTTGCCGATTTGCAAATCGGTATATTTTTTTAATATCATTGCCACAATGTCTGTGCCACCGCTGGAGGCCTTTACATTAAAGAGTATGGCACTGCCTATGGCAGGTATTACAACACCAAACACCAACTCTAAAAAGGGGGAATTGGTAAGGGGCACACCGGATTGCAAAGGCACAAGCCATTCCAGCACCAATAGTGACGTGGCAAAAAACACACTGGCAAATGTAGTTTTAATGGTAAACTCTTTACCCAGTACAACATAGCCCACCACCAACAAGGAGGTATTAATAATAAAGTTGATTAAGGACTTGCTAACCGCATAATTGGTAGCACGGCTGATTAAAATAGAAATACCGGTTACTGAGCTTATAATAAACTCGTTTTGAAACTGAATAAAATAGATACCAATGGAAAGCAACAAACACCCCAACATAATGCGGGAATAATCATGAATAATATCTTTGATCGTTAAATCTTCATTTTCGCCTTTTAAAAGATTCCACATAAGCCCAAACTCCTATAAATTTGCTTCTACACGAACACATCTGCCAATCACTTTAATAGCATCGTTTGCCATACGCAAGCCGTCTAAACCTGTGCCAAAGCTTTGTAATAGTACATTGCCTACGTCTAATTTTTTAATTTTACGAAGCATATAATGTTCTCTCACTTGTATAAGCATAATCGCACCATCTTGCAAACTGGTGGCAGGTAATACGAACACGGTATCGCCCCTTTGTATGCGAAAACCACGCATATCATTGTCTGCCACTTGGAAGTAAAACACTTTGTCTGGTGAAACACCTTCTATTTTACCATCTTGTATGGGCATTAAGCGAAAGTCTACTTCTTTCATTACAGCATTATATACCGGCACTTTTTTTAGCACCGCTTTGAGTGCATCTAACCACACGGAATTAATAGGCTCTGGTTTCTTATTTGTATCTGCAAACTGCACAGGCCTATGCACTTCCTGCTTAGGGGCAATGGTGTGTAAATCCACAGTGGCAGCAATATCTTCTACACTAAATTCAGTTTCACTTACATCTTTCACGCCATATTTTTTTAATATGCGTCTTGCCTCTACATCGGCAATAATTTTTTTGCCTTGCTCTACACCTACTAAGTAATTCTCTGCAACACCCACCAGTTTGGCGGCCTGTTTTGTACTTAATTTACGGCGCAAGCGTTCTGCCAGCAGTAAATCTCCTAGCCTGCTCATATACTCTCCTAAAAATGCATTGATGTAATAAGAACCCCCAAAGCCATGGGCTATATTGGGGGCAAATACCAAGTTTATGGCGCAGGGCTTACACTTGGTGTATTATTGAGTTCTTTTTGTAATATATTATCTAAAATGGCTTTTGCTTCTTCATTGCCTGCCAATTTTTCAAGCATTGCTTTGGCATCTACCAGTTTATTTTCTTCTACCAATTTTTTGCAAGCTGCAAGCGATGCATTAACAGATTGCACTTTGGCATCTTTATATTCGCCCAAGGCTTCAAAAGTATTGGCCGCTTCTAAAAATTTACTGTCTGCCACAAGGAGTGCAGCGGTAGCATATTGTTCCTCTTTTACAACAGTATCCATTAAAGCAGCACTTGCTTCATAGGAAGGAATGCCTTCCAAAATGCTTTTGGCTTTGGCAAATTCACTATTGTTAAAATGTTGCTCTGCTAAAAGATATTGGTTTTCCATAGCCTTTTGTGCGGCATCTTTATAATCGCCCAAGGCGCTATATTCTGCTGAAGCCTTTTCAAACTGGCCGTCTTTTTCCAATTGTTTGGCTTTAGCATATAATACCTCTGTGATTTTTTTAGCGGCATCTTTATATTCACCAGCGTTTTGGTAGGCAACAACGGCAGCATCAAACTCTTTTTTAGAAAGCAAGTGTTTGCCCTCTGCATAATATACTTCTGCAATTTTCTGATCTGCATCCATAAATGTACCTAAGGCAGTAAATTCTTCTACGGCTTTGGCAAAATTTTTCTTGCTCATTTGGGCTTCTGCATCTTTAAATGTTCTTAAATTAGAATATCTGCCCAAACCAATAATAACAACAACAATGACGCACACTGCAATGACGCCAAAAAACAGTAAGCCCTTATGTTTCATTGTAAACCTCTACTTCATAATTTTTAATCAATATACCATATTTCCTATGTTTTTGCAATGTGAATTGCATAACAAAAATAAAAAAACAGTTTGCTATATTTTTATATTTTTAAAAGATATGCCACGGCTTACCGCATATTTACACCACTTGCATACATTCACGCAAGCTTTCTTTGGTTTGTATATGGCCCTCCTCACTTACATAAGCCATACAATCACTTAAAAAGCATACTCGGTTGCCATGCTCATAGAAAGCCAAGGCAGTTTCTTTACAGCAAAATTCAGAAGCAATGCCACACACTTCTACCACCTGCCCAACCATATCATTCAACACACACCCTTGGCTATTTTGGGCAGCAAAGGCTGAATATTCCTCCTCTACATCATCTTTGCCTTTATAAAAAACAGTTTGTGCGTTGGGTCTTTGCAATGGGTTTTGAATTTTCGTATAAAATGCCTCGTGTATTTGTGCCCCTTTTTGCCCCGCTACACAGTGCACCGGCCAAATGCCCCCATTTACTTGAAAGCTTTGGTTGTTAGGCGAATGCCAATCTGCACTATAAAACACTTCTATGTTTGGGTTTGCGTTAATATACTCTATAATGTTTGCAACGGCCTGCTCTGCATTGATACAAGCCAAAGTGCCACTAATGAAGTCATACTGGCAATCTACCACAATCAGAGATTTTTGCATAACTGTTCCTTTCTTATTTTAAAATATTTTTACTTGTTTATATGCTTATATTATAGCACAAAATAACGATAAAGAATTATTTTTGCAAGCAAGAACAATCTCCCTCCTTCCTGCAAAGTGTAAAAACTATGGCTTTTTATTGCTAAATGGACTGATTTCCTTTATAATAACAATGAGTAATTGTGCAATGCACAAACCTTAAGGAGAAAACAAATGAAGCCTTTAGTTGCCGTAGTAGGAAGGCCCAATGTGGGCAAAAGTTCCTTTTTTAATAAAATCATAGGCCAACGCATCAGTATTGTAGAAGATGTGCCCGGCGTAACACGCGATAGAATCTATGGCGATGCAGAATGGGCTGGTAAAAAATTTACCATGATAGATACCGGTGGCTTGGATATGACAAGTGAAGATGTGTTATTAACACAAATGCGCTACCAAGCGCAGCTTGCCATTGATACTGCCGATGTTATACTGTTCTTTTGCGATGCCCGTCAAGGCCTCACGGGGGACGACCACGAAGTTGCCAATATGTTGCGCAAAACCAACAAACCCGTTATTTTGGTGGTAAACAAAGTAGACCATGTGGGTTTGCAAGCCAATGTATTTGAATTTTATAACCTGGGTCTTGGCGACCCTATTGGCATCAGTGCTGCCAATATGTTTGGTTTGGGCGATGTACTGCAAGCCATTACAGACCTGTTGCCCGCCCAAAGCGAAGAAGAGCAAGATGAAGAAAAACCATGCAGTATTGCCGTTGTGGGTAAACCAAACGTGGGTAAAAGCTCCATGGTAAACTACTTGCTCGGCCAAGAGCGCACCATGGTAAGCAATATACCGGGCACTACCAGGGACGCTATAGACAGCCCTCTTACCGACGCTGAAGGCAACCAATACATTATTATAGACACAGCGGGTATACGCAAAAAAAGCGTAATTGAAGAGGCTTCTTTGGAGCGTTACTCCGTGTTGCGCGCCATTGCCGCCATAGACCGTTGTGATGTAGCCTTGCTTGTCATTGACGCCCAAGAAGGCGTTACCGAGCAAGACACCAAAATTGCAGGCCTGATTTTAGACGCCGGCAAAGGCGTAGTAGTATGTATTAACAAATGGGACGCTGTAGATAAAGAAACCGGCACTTTAGAAAAATACAAACTACAAGTGCTGGAAGACCTTAAATTTATGCGCTATACACCGGTAATATTCGTTTCTGCCAAGAGCGGTAAACGCATGGACCATGTGTTAAAGCAAGTACAGGCGGTATGGCAAAACTGCAACAAGCGCATTACCACGGGTGTGCTGAACGATATTATGCAGGATGCCCAAATGGCAATGCAACCACCTGCCATTGCCGGCCGTAGATTAAAACTCTACTATGCAACCCAGCAAAGTGTTGCACCACCTACCTTTATATTGTTTGTAAACGAAGAAAAGTTAATGCACTTTTCCTACCTGCGTTTTTTAGAAAACCATATACGCAAATCTGTTGATTTTTCCGGAACCCCTCTGCGATTGATTATCAGAGAACGCAAAAATGAGGATAAATAAATGAACATTCTTTTATTCCTATTAACTGCAATACTTGCCTATTGTATTGGCTCTTTTTCGCCGGGTATACTCTATGCCAAGAAAAAAGCCAACATAGATATACGGCAACACGGCAGCAAGAGCACCGGCGCAACCAATGTGTTGCGTGTGTTGGGCATGAAAGCCAGCGGCTTTGTATTTGTTTTGGATGTGCTCAAGGCCGTTCTCGCTTGTGCCATAGGCAAACTATTGCTGTATAGCGTAAACCCCGCCCTTGCTCTTTATGGTGGCATTGTTGGTGGATTATTTGTAGTGGTTGGCCACAACTGGCCTGTATACTATGGCTTTAAGGGTGGTAAAGGGGTGGCCTGTTCTGTAGGGCTTATGCTGTTTTTGTTCCCCCTGCACGGCCTTATTTCCATCGTTCTTTGCCTTATTGTAATTGCAGCCACACGCTATGTTAGTTTGGGCAGCATGTGCATGCTAATAAGCTTTGCCTTAGGCATTGCCATAAGCTATTGCTATGAACCCCTATTGGTAGCATGGGCTGCACTGCTTGCCGTACTAAATGTGTTTCAGCACAGAAGCAACATACAGCGCTTACTTACCGGCAAAGAAAATAAATTAGGGAAAAAGAAATTCTGATTTTTAGGAGGAGACTATGCAATCACCTTATCAAAAAGCGCCTGAGAGCAAGAATCCATTAAGAACAAAACATAAATATCGTATGAGTACATTGTTGCTGATATGTATTTTTATTGCCTTACTCGGCTTGATGTACCTGCTTTTCCCCGGCGGCAAACAAATGCGTGCCATTAAAACCATAGGTGGCGAAGTGCAAAGCAATGCTGCAACTGCCGACCCTATGTATGCACCGTTGATCATTACAGAAGTAATGGCTGCCAATGCTACCGCCGTACCTGACGACAAAGGTAGCTATAGCGACTATATTGAAATTTTCAACTCCTCTGATGAACCTATCAATTTATCCGGGGTTGGCGTGTCTGACAGAAGCGACAGAATTAAATTCATATTCCCCAACTATGAACTTGGGCCAAAGCAGTTTGTAATTGTATATGCCAACAATAAAAACTTTATTGACGCTGACACCGGCATTTTTCATGCCAAGTTTAAACTAACCAGTTTGGGCGAAACCGTATATTTGTTTGACCCCCATGCCTTTGTAATAGACAGTGTAAGCCTGCCCATTATGGCACAGGACGAAGCCTATTCCCTTTTTGGCGACGGGCAGTACAGAACCACAGATCAATATAGCCCCGGTTATGACAATACAGAAGAAGGCTATCTTGCCTACCGCAGTGGCAGTGCTTCCAGCCAGGGTATTATTGTTATAAACGAAGTTTGCCCCGACCCCAAAAGCGGCCTGCGTGATGAAGAGCAGGAATTGCAAGACTGGATTGAGCTTTACAACACCAGCGATGAGGTGGTAAGCCTTGCCAACTTTACCATTAGCGATAAAGAAAACAAGCCTTTCCGTTGGAAATTTGCAAGCGATGCTATCATTGAACCGCATGGCTACTATGTACTCTATTGCAGTGGCAAGGATAGGGTAAGAAAAGACTTCCCTCATACCAATTTTAAATTGAGTGCCGAAAAAGAAACCATTGTATTAAGCGATGCCAAAGGTCGTTTGATAGATAGAGTTACCATAGATAATATTCCAGAGGACAATAGCTATGGCCTAAACGAAAACGGCGAATGGCAAATTTTTCAAATAGCAACCCCCGGCGCACCCAACAATGCAGAAGGGCGCATCAAAAGTGATAGACTACTTCGGTCCCAAAACCCGACCGGTGTATTTATCAGCGAAGTGATGGCAAGCAACGATAGTGTGCAGCTTGGGCCCAACCTCATTTCTGCAGACTATGTAGAACTATATAATTCCAGCAATAAGCCCGTAAACCTTAGCGGTTTCGGGCTTAGCGACAATTTGGGCAGACCACGCCGTTGGCAGTTCCCCGGCAACACCAATATTGCGCCACAAAGTTATCTTTTGGTAATACTGGATGGAGATACCAAGAAAAGCACAGAAAATGAGCTGCATGCCAATTTTAAAATTGCAAAAGACGGCCATGAAACCATTACATTCAGCGATTCCCAAGGCAGAATATTAGATAGAATTCCCCTACCTTCTATACCAAGCAATGTTGCCTATGGCAGAATGTTAGGGCAAGAAGGTTTTTATTATTTTAAAACCCCAACCCCCCTTAAAGCCAACACCGATTTGTTTTATGGCTATGCAGATAAGCCCACCTTTAGTGTAAAAGGGGGGCAATACAAAGGCAGTATAGACGTTGCTTTGCAGGCTGCCAAAGGCGCTGCCATTTACTACACCACAGACGGCAGCATACCCACAGAGCAATCCACCCTATATACAGAACCACTGCATATTAGCCAAACCACAGCCTTGCGTGCCAGAGCCTTTGCCAGTGGCTTAGAACCAAGCACGGTAGAAACCCAGAGCTATATGATGAACCTCTACCACTCTATGCCTGTGGTAAGTATTACTGTAGACCCCGACGAGCTTTGGAACGAAGCACGTGGTATTTTTACCGTTGGCCCCAATGTAGATAAGAGCGGCGGTATTCCCTTTAAGAACACAATTTACAGAGAATATGGCAAAATAGAACGCCCCGGCCATATAGAAATATTTGAGCTGGACGGCAGCACCTTGGTAGACCAGAACATGGAATTTGCCTTACAAGGCCAATACAGTTTGGATATGCCACAAAAAACATTAAAAGTGCGCAGCAAATCCAAATATGGTGCAAAATATTTTGACGCCAAATTGTTTGAAAACCGTGATTTTACGCAATATAAATCCTTTGTATTGCGCAACAGTGGTAACGATAACGTTTGGACACGTTTGGCAGACGGTTTGCAACACCAGTTGGCAGAAAAGTTAAACACCACCGTAATTAAACAGGCTTGGAAGCCGGTTATCGTTTACATTAACGGCCAATACTATGGGCACTATAACTTGCGTGAACGTGCAGACAGGTTTTTTATTGCCCAACATGAAGGCCTTACACTTGCAGAAGCAGACCAAATGGACGTAGTGGAAGCCAACCGTAAAACCTATTTTGGCAGCAACAAGGAATTTTCAGAATTAAAAGAAGTTGCCGCTAACTTGAACCCCAAGACAAACCCTGCCGACCTTCAGTATTTAACCGATAGAATTGATGTAGAAAACTATTTTGACTACACAGCCATAGAGATGTTTTTCGGCAACTCTGACCCCGGTAACATTCGTTGCTATAAGCTGCACAAAGAAGGTTCTAAATGGCGCTGGCTATTGTTTGACTTGGACTATGGCCTTTTTAACTCTAAATTTGACAGCCCTGCAAGCTACCTGAAGCCAGAAGGTGCAGGCCAACAAAAAATACCCAACATACTTATTCGTAAACTGTTGGAAAACGATGAAATGCGCGATTTATTTTTACAGCGTTTGGGTATTGTATTCAAAACCTTTACCAGCGATGTAATGTTGGAGGAACTCAACCGCATGGTAGCAATATTGGAGCCTGAAATGGGTTTTCATTTTGCAAGGTGGGCAGAACTAAATGACAAAGCCATTAACTTCGACTCCCCTACCACAGCCCAAGGTGCCATGAGCTATTGGAAACAGCGTATTAACCGTTTAACTTCTGTAATACGCAAGCGCCCTGCCTTATTTTATGACATGGTGCAAAACCAATTTGGTTTAAGTAATGCAGAAATGTTAAACTATTTTGGTGAAAAACCATTTTTACCGGAAGAATAAATTGAACATATGAATAAGCTCTGTTTGATACAGAGCTTTTTTAGTGTAAATTTTGTTTGCTAAGGTCTTGTAACCAATGATATGTAGTATGCATTGGTGCTGTTATAAATCTGAAACAATAATTTACAGTGCATTTAAAATACGATGGTATTACCTGCCGGAGTGTGCAGTATCTTCTACATCTTTCACGGCATCCACCACAAGCATAAGGGCAATGAGTTCTTCTTCAAAGCGAGCGTCATACACGGTAATTTCAAAACAATCGCCCCATGAAAGCCACTTTTTATCTATGCTGCCCACCACTTGCCCTTGGCTCTCTACATCAAAGTTCATATCCCACCAATGGCCTATCAATTGCAAATGATACATATGGGAGGACAATATAATTTCTCTTTTAAAAAAAGTGAAGTTTTGTTTGATATATAATGAGTTACCATCGTTAAAGGTAACATCATATTGGGGCAACAATGTAAACAAACGTTTTTGTACCATAAAAGATTTTGTGCCATCCTTTTTTTGCACGCAAAGCTTATGGCCAAAAAGCTTAAGCTCTTGGTCTACACGGTATACTTCTTCCCCGTTTTCATCCAGCACGGGATAATGGTCTAATATTTTGAATACTTTTTGTTTTACATATAATTTATACATGTAGGCTCTCCTGATGTATGGGCTTCTTGGTTATGATTATTATATCATTTTTACAGAAGAGTAATACAAAAAATTAGAAAGTTAGCTAATACTAATATTTTTTCTACCCCCGGCCAGTAAAAAGTGATATAATGTTATTATAACAATATATAAGAAGAAGTGTATGTGTAAAAAACCAAAACAAATGCCCGTTTTTGGCGTTGGGCCACTATTTGTAATTACTTGCCTTATACTTACAATACTTGGCTTGGTGCTTGCAAATAACCCCTTGCTGCAAAGCGGAAAATTGCCACAGTGCAAAGTGTTCTTTATAGCAGTTGGTCTATTGCTTATTTTGCTTGGCGTGCTACTTTGGGTATATAGTGTACTTATTCAAAAAATAAACAAAGAGGTTACACAGTGGCACTTGCTAACCACAGGCGTATACGCCATTGTACGCAACCCCGTTTACAGCGCATTTATCGCTTTATTTTCCGGTATGCTTTGCATGGCTTACAACCTTTGGCTTTTGGTTTTGCCAATTTTCTTTTGGGGTTATGCAAGCATACTAATGAAATCCACAGAAGAAAAATGGCTCTATAAAGCCTTTGGAGAAGCGTATACACAGTACTGTAAAAAAGTAAATCGCCTGCTGCCCTGGTTTCCAAAAAAATAGCCCTTTGCTACATGCAAAGGGCTGTTTTTATTCTTCAATATAATATGCAAAGGATTCAAATGTAAGCTCAGAATAATCCGGCCAGAGCATTACCAAATCTCTATCCAAGTAAATGGATACGGTAACAGTAGAACCCGGATGCACAGCAACATCGTCTAATGTTGTATGGTCTACACACCAGATATTACCTTCTTTATCTGTGGCTGCAAATGCTAAAGTCCATTTTCCTTTCATTTTTTCTAAGGTGTTGGTAAAAGTGATTTTTGCGAAATAGCTTTGATATTCATCATCGGTTTTTGGAGTAACTTCTACGCTGGATTCTACACGGTCATACTTATAGCCACGCTCGGTGCTTTTCACACTGAATTTTACATCACCCAAATTATCTGCAGCTAATTTATCGTAAGCGGTGTCCATAATATAGGTGTATTCTTGAGGCTTTAAGAATGTTTTGTAAGGGATGGAGCGTGCATATTCGTTTGCAATAATCAGTTCATCGTTCTTATCAAAAATAACCAGTTTACCATCATTATAGCCGATTTCTGCATCGCCTTCATTTACAACTTTTGCAAAGAAAAAGGTTTTTTCAGCAGCAATATGCACGTTTTTCTGCACAACAGACAGTTTGCCTTCTGCAAGGCTACTGCTTACTACAACAAACAGGCAGGCAAGCAATATACATAAAAATTTTTTCATGACAATACCTCCAAACATGATTTTATTATTTCTAATTTAATAATACGCTATATTGTAATAATTTGCAAGCCATATTTTCAAGCAAAAAGCGCCCCTAAGGGCGCCGTAGTAAAGCTTATTTCAAGTTGTTGAAATATTTGATGGTTCTAACCATTTGTGTGGTGTAGGAATTTTCGTTGTCATACCAAGCAACAGTTTGTACTTGATAGAGGCCATCGCTGATTTTTGTAACCATGGTTTGTGTTGCATCAAACATAGAACCGTGTGTTTCGCCGATAATATCGGAAGAAACCAATTCTTCTTCGGTATAACCAAAGGAATCGTTGGCAACGCTCTTCATATGAGCATTGATTTTTTCTTTTGTTAAGTCTTCTGCTTTTACTACAGAAACAAGCAAGGTTGTAGAACCTGTTGGAACCGGAACACGTTGTGCAGAACCGATTAATTTGCCAGCCAATTCCGGAATTACAAGGCCGATGGCTTTAGCAGCACCGGTGCTGTTTGGAACAATGTTGCAAGCAGCAGCGCGAGCACGACGAAGGTCGCCTTTTCTGTGTGGGCCGTCAAGAACCATTTGGTCGCCTGTGTAAGCATGAACAGTTGTCATAATACCGCTTTGGATAGGAGCCAAGTCGTTTAAGGCTTTAGCCATAGGTGCCAAGCAGTTGGTTGTGCAGGAAGCTGCAGAGATAATGGTGTCTTCTGCTTTTAAGATGCATTCGTTTACGCCGTATACAACGGTTGGTAAATCGTTACCGGCAGGAGCAGAGATAACAACTTTTTTAGCACCAGCATCAATATGAGCTTGTGCAGCTTTTTTGCTTGTATAGAAACCGGTACATTCTAAAACTACGTCTACGCCGAGTTCTTTCCAAGGAAGGTCTGCAGCGTTCTTTTCGGAATAAATTTTAATTTCTTTACCGTCTACGGTAATGGAACCTTCACCAGCTGCTACAGATTTATCATATTTCTTTTGGCAAGAATCATATTTTAATAAATGAGCCAACATAGCTGGATCTGTTAAGTCGTTGATGGCTATGATTTGATAATCTGCATCACCAAACATTTGTCTGAAAGCAAGGCGACCAATACGGCCAAAACCGTTAATTGCAACTTTTACTGACATTTTTATATCCTCCTGAAAAACATTTTTTCACATTTACTATTGTAAACAATATTTTAAAAAATAGCAAGTATTTGGTTATTTTTATAGCAATATTACTTTAGGTTTTCCGGATTTAAGCATTGCAATTCCGCAGGCACAAAGTAACCGTCTTTACGAATCAGTTCGCCGTCAAAATAAATTTCACCGCCGCCATAGGCTTTGGTTTGAATAAGCACCAA